>JABLXD010000027.1 GCA_013178285.1 Methanofastidiosum sp. | reverse complement strand
ATATATAAATATTTCTATCAAAGAGAATTCTTTTAAATACACTTAGTAATTTCTGACCAGATACTATGAAGAGGGTTGGCATCGTTGCTTGTGAAATTTTCGAAGAAGAATTGTTAAAATTAGTATCTGAATATGATAAAATTGGTAGGATTATAGTTGTTTCAAGTGAGTCTTCCAGAGAATTTCAGAAGATGCTTGAATCTGAATATAATTATGAAAAAATAAAAATTGCAAGAGAGTTATGTTCAACAAGATTTCTAAAAAGAGAACATTCCTTAGAAATTGTGATTAATATTCTTCCTTTTGCCCTTCATCTTTATGCTGAAGATATCAAAAGGGAGGTTGTGGCCGCTTCAAAAGAGATTGAGAAGCATGTTGATTACATTTTATTATTATATGGATTGTGCGGCAATGCACTAGGTTCGATTAAAGAACTATTAATTAATAGTAAAATAAAGGTTCCATTTGATATTCTAACTAATGAAAAAGGAGAAATAATGGACGACTGTATTTGCGCCCTTATAGGTTCAAGTGAAAATTATCTTAAAGAGTTGGAACAGAGCACAAATATATTTTTTATGACCCCTGGGTGGGCAAAGCTTTGGCCAAGGCTTTTGGAAGAAAAGACAAAGAATATTGATCCAAAAAGATTGGCCGAATTGTCTGAAATGGATGTTAAAGATCAATTTAAAGTGGCTCTTGGAAGTTCCGAATATAAAAAAGTAATAGGAATAGAACTTGATTTTATTGATAAAGCTAATTTTAGGGCCAGATGCAATGAGTTTGCATCACATTTTAATAGTGAAGTTGTCATAAGAGAAGGAACTATTAATTCGCTAAGAGATTCATTTGAAAAGATATTAAAAGAAATAGAAAAATAATAAAAATTAACTACTGCATCTACTGCAGCCACCAGAACTACTTGCACCCGCAGAGTGAACAGGTACAAGACCCATCGTATCATAGTCTAATGCAAATAAATTTGATTTTTCGGTGCTTACAGGCCCATGCCCATCATTTGTTCTAAACCAATATTCAATTTCCCAACCTCTTGCTTTAGGAGCTAATTTAAACAAATCATCTTCAGATAAAGGGAGTACATAAATTATTCCATCTTTTGCATTATTGTCTTCTATATCCTGTTTTTCCATTACTCTTCTGGATCCATTGATATATACAAATATGTATGCAGGTAGGTCGCCATCCAGATCTTTGTAAGTCACTTGAAATTTGTAGGAGAAAGTACTGCCTTCGAAAGTATACCAAAGAACCCCTCCTTCAAGTGTTGGCGAAGTGTTTTGGGAAGCAGATATTGGCATTACTAATATCGAAAGAGCAAATACTAATACTACAAAAATACTAATTAATTTTCTCATATTTTTACCTCCATGTACAGATTATTAGATTATTAATGTTAATAATAAAAGTTTAATTATTATAAATTAAAGAAATATAAACACTTAACTCCTATTATTTCTAATAATATAACAATCGAAGAGTTAGACCTCTTTATATAAGAAATAAATAATATATCCCAACAGAGATAAATATTATTGCAACGGCTTTTCTCATCCATTTTTCAAAAGTTTGAACTTTTTTCATTACATCTCCGATCTTTGAAACACTAAAAGCTAGGAGAAGCGAGAATACTATAACTGGTAATCCCGTTGCAATTGCAAATATTGAGGGAATAACAATAGGATCACTATTCTGAAGGGCCAATGGTATAAGCATGCCAAAATAAAAAACACCGCTTATTGGACAGAAGGCTAAAGCAAATAGCATTCCTAATAATAGACTACCAATAAATCCTTTTTCTGATAAAGATTCTCTAATTTTGTTGATTTTGTCACTACTTTTTCCAAAACTTGTATTGAAGATATTAAGCATTAAAATACCGAGTATTAGTAAAAGTGGGCCCAACAATACTTTTCCATACTTTTGAAGAGTAATTGAAATTGAAAATGTGCTAATTCCGATCCAAACAATAACGGCGGCAATTCCGATATAAACAATCATCCTCCCAATAGTATATAATATTCCAACAAGTAAAGTGTGTTTACTATTCCCAATTTTTCTAGAAGTATATGCAATGGCAGTTATATTAGTTGCAAGTGGGCACGGACTTATGGCGGTCATTAGTCCTATGAAAAATGAGGCAATCAATGGAATATTGCTTTGGCCTAATGATTCTAACAATGACATTAAAGAAGTAGTGTTTCCTATTTCTAAAAATATGTAAACAATGCTAATAAAAAAAACAAATAATGGGACAAAGATATAGCGTCTATTTGAATAATTTCTTTTTAGTGGAATATCGTTAACAGGATGTTTTTTATTTGAGGTATAAGAATTTATAATCTCGTTTTTTCTAGACTCAAATTCTTCTTTGGATATATTATGTGAAATGTATAACTTTGTCAAATCTTTTATTTTATCATCCAATGTTGCGTCATCATTAAATTGGCCCATATATCCACCAAATATAGAAATTAAATTTTTGTAAGATCCCCATTAAGTCTCATATCAATAAGTTGTTTCATATAATTTGTGAAATTGTCCTTATTTTCAATTCTATACCAAACACCAATATTTTCCTCGATATAAAGATGGCCTTGGTCATCGTAGACTCCGATGCACAATGCCGATCCTGGTGGTTTGTATAATAAAACTAGTTGCTCATTTTCTGGAAGTTCATAATTAATATGCCTAAAGGTGACTCTTCCATTGTTTAATTCTTTTGAGTAATATGTGTTGACCGTTTCCTCTGCATAAGTTCCTAAAGTCTTACAACTATAACATTGGACTTTTGGATGGAAATGTAAAATTTCAACTTTCAAAACATTTACTTTCTCAGGGATTACAATTGTATTTCCTTGATTTGTATTTGTTTGTGTATTCGTCTGTTGTATTTGCTGTTGATTTTCATTGTCGCTGACACAAGCAGAAAAAATAAATAAAGAAGCAATTAATAATATAGAAAAAATAGGTCTTTTCGTTATATATACCCCCAAGATATTGGATTATATATAAACATATAAGTAAATATTGATAGTTTATTTATAAATATTATGGTAGTGATCTCCAAATTTTAGTAAACTATCTTCTATTCAATATAATTCTGCTTAATACTAAAAACAGGTTTTTAAATAACTTTATATATCAATATATAAATAATGTTACATGCCTATTGATGAAAAAAGAAATATTTCACTTCTTAAAGCAATGGGAGAAACCACCCGATACAAAATTCTAAGTATTCTCGTTTCTGGGGAGAGGTGTGCTTGTGAAATTCCTGGATTAATAAAAAGGTCTCAACCTAATACGTCTATGCATCTAGCAAAACTTCAAGATTTAGGGATTATCCAATCTAGGAGAGATGGCAAAAGAATCCTTTACTCCATTAAAGACCCTAGGGTAAGAAAAATATTAGAAATAATAAATAAATAGTTAGATATTAGAATCACAGAAGAATTCTAGAATCCATTGTTTTATTTCATCTCTAGATTTTCTAAATGCATCAAGTTTGTCTTGATAAGTTCCATCGACTGAAGATGGGTCTTGAAAACTCTTATGTACATACTCATTTGAGCCGGGGAAGAATGGACAATTATCCTTAGCATTGTTACAAACAGTAACTACATAATCAAAATATTGATCTTCAAATTCATTTAAACTTTTTGAATAGTGATCTGCGATATCAATTCCCATTTCTCTCAATACTTCAATGGCAAAAGTATTCACTATAGAGGGAGTAGAACCCGCACTAAATGCTTGGTATTTATGAAAACATAGATTATTAACTAGTCCTTCGGCAAGTTGAGATCTTGCAGAGTTGTGCGTGCATACAAATAATATTTTCTTTTTCATTTGATCTTTTGCCAATTTATTTTTTGCATTCACAGTTTATATTGCCTTTAAGGATTTCTCTCCATTCTCCTATAACGTCGTGAGTCCAACAATCATCAGCGCCTGCGGCTTCTCTCATGACTAGGGCAAAAATATAACTAAGTTCTTTGACTGTGGCACCGGCGTCAAGAGCACCTTTGAAGTGTTTTAATACACATGGTTTTGATCTGGCCTTAATAGAAAGGGCAAAACAAATGAATTGGTATGTTTTTTCATCTATTGTTCTTTTTTCTTTATAGAGTTCATCCATTTCATCTAATTTTTTTGTAAATTCAGGAAAAAATTCTTCTAACATTCTCAAGGTTAAACCTCCATTTTATTTAATTAATTCCTAATATTTTATTCAGCTCTTGGTCTGAAGGATTTCCAATTTTTACTACTTTTCCATCAATAAGAATTGCAGGGCTTCCCATGATTCCTTCATTTATTAGATCATTTATATCAGAACTGTATTCAACTTTGGCGTTTATCTTGCCTTCTTCAGATAGTTTCTTAATTTTTTCATATAAGTTCTTACATGTTGGACAACCACTTCCTAAAACTTTAATATTCATATTTAACCTCCTTAATACACAAGATTTCCAAATATTAGTCCAGCTACAGTGGAATATAGTATGACTAATAATACATAAACTAAAGTTCTTTTTGAACCTAAAACTCGCCTGATCACGAGCATGTTAGGTAAACTTAAACTTGGCCCTGACAATAATAAGGCTAACGCTGGCCCATTAGACATCCCTTTTGAAATAAGAGCTTGCAAAATTGGGATTTCAGTCAAAGTAGAGAAATACATGAAAGCCCCAAAGATAGATGCAATTAAGTTTCCGAAAATATTATTTTTACCTACAATTTGCTCTATTAATTGCTGGGGTATTAATGGCATTATAAATCCGGCAACAAAGACTCCCATGAAGAGAAGAGGGATTAAAGTTTTCCCAAAGAACCAAGTTTCATTTAGCCACGATTTAGAAGTTTCTCTAGATAATTTGAAAAGTGTAATAAATGCAACTACTAATGCAAGTAATACCATTATTGAATATTTCAAAGTTGTCCCAATCGTTAATCCATTCACGACTAAAATCATTACCAAGGAGAAAAAGAAGGCAATGAGAACTCTTGAAGAAACTGAAACTTCGGAACTTTCTTCAAAATAAAGAGGCCCACCTTCAGATTTTTCTTTAAATATTAGTGCCATCGATAGTCCGACTATTATTGAAAGCCCAACAGCAGAAACAACTCTTGCAAGACCAATTGAAAATCCCAATACGCTAAATGTAAGGAATATGGCCGCTATATTTATTGCAGGTCCAGAAAATAAGAAAGTTATGGCAGGCCCTAATCCTGCGCCCCTTTTCCTAATTGACGCAAATAAAGGTAGAATGGTACAAGAGCATACGGCAAGAATGGATCCTGAAACAGAAGCAATTGAATATGAATAGAGTTTACTAGATTCGCTTCCTAGATATTTTAATACGACGTCTTTTTTAACAAAAATACTTATCGCACCCGCAATAAACATTGCAGGGACCAAACAAGTGAGAACGTGTAGTCTTGCATAATCATGTAAAAGGAAAAAGGCACTATATAATGATTCTTTAAAAATAGGATTATTTATTGGCATGAAATATAATCCTAAGAAAAATAAGATCAAGAGTAAGAAAAATGTTTTATCCTTCATTATATCACTAATAACTTAAACATATAATTATTAATTTATATATAAAGTTATCTATATTGTATTCTTCTTGTATTATGAAACAAATAAGGTAGATAAAAAATATTTAAAAATTAATTAAAATAGAAAATATATTTTTTTAAGAGTACTCTTCAAGACCTAGTCTCTTTAGTGTTGCTTTTGTTGGAACTCCTTTTCTGTCCCATCCTCTGAGATCATAGTATTCATCGAGCATTGTGTCAAGTTCTTCCTGTGTGGTGTACATTCCTTTAGATGTTCCAGTTGGAATTGGCTCATTCATGGCTCTCCATGGCAGTGTGTCAGCGGATCTTGCTTTGCCAGACTCTCTTATTGTAAATAATCTCTCCATAGTATAAAATCTTTCAGCCATCAATCTAACTTCATCTAAAGTGGTGTTCCATCCTGTTACTGCATTAATCCAATCAGCATGGGCTTGAGCAACTGAAGTTCCATAAATCTTCTCTGCAAAGTGGCATACTACTAAAGAATCACCTAAACATGTCCAATTCTGAGTGTTGAAGGCATTAAGTGCCCTACCTTCTGTTGTGTTTCTCTTCTCTGGAGGTAATCCATATTCAATTGGTCTTGCATCATGGTGGCTTCCTCCTCTTGGAGAGGTAGCGTATCCAACAGACATTGTCTTTTGTGCTCTTGGAGAGTGCCCTGCAGGCTCAAGACCTTTTACATTGAAAGCATATTTATAGGCGTCTCCACCTAATTTCTCTGCAATTGCCCTTGTTCCTTTTCCAATTAATTCTCCAAATTCGCCTCTCTTTTCCCCAATGATTTTAACTAACTCTAACAGATCTTCACCATTTTCGAATTTGAAGGTTTTCCCGCCAGTGTCTTTTTCTGTTAAAAGACCTCTTTCCATTAACTCCATAATCATTGAAGCAGTTACACCTGCAGAAATTGTATCTATTCCATACTCATCTGAAAGTCTATCAGCAGCAATTACATAGTCAACGTCACCAATAGCTGGCATACTACCAAAAGAGTACTGAGTTTCATATTCAGGCCCTTCTGAAACATCATCCCACTTATTGACTTTGAAATCTTTTGCACAGTGGATGCAGCAGCTGAAACATGACCTATGCCTAATTAAATGTTGAGTATTAAGTGTTTCACCGCCAATCTTATCAACATGTTCAAATGTTTCAAACTGCATATTTCTTGTTCCCATGCCGCCAAATGCATTAATACTTGCTGGAAGTGCTGTAGTTCCATATTTAGAAAGACCTGCTAAAGTTTCTTTTGCTTTTTGGGCAAATTCTCCATAAAGTGCCTTTACTTTTGCCATATCTGCTACTTTAACATCTTTGTCTCCATATATAGCTACGGCTTTGAGATTCTTTGATCCCCAAACAGCTCCATTACCACTTCTTCCAGCGACTCTAGTGTCAGTGACAATTGAAGTCATAGGGACTAATTTTTCTCCGGCAGGCCCTATACATGCTATCTTGTATTCTGGCGTTAACTCTTTTTTGAGTCTATGTTGAGTTTCTATTGTTTTAACTCCCCAAAATCTTTCAGCCTCTCTAATTTCAACTTTGTCATTGTTAATAACAATCATTACAGGTGAAGCTGCCTTACCCTTAATAACAACAGCGTCATAACCTGCATATTTTAACATTGCGGCGAATCCTCCACCCGCACTGCTGTCTGCAAGAAGTCCTGTCTGAGGAGATTTTGCTCCAAAGTGTGTCCTTCCAGCACCATGTGCCAAAGTCCCACTTAAAGGGCCTGATGCAAATACAGAAACAGCCCCAGGAGATAGCGGATCAGTACCCTTTTTTACTCCGTCGTAAAGGTATTTTATAATAAATCCATTTCCACCAAGCCATTTTCTATAAAATTCTTCATTTGGTGTTTCTACTTCAGTTTTTCCTGTTGTGAGATCTATATGTAATATTTTACCTGCATAACCATAAACCATTTTAATCACCTACCGATAATGCATTTTTTGGACAAATTTTGACACATTCTGGATCGCCCTCACATAAATTACATTTAATTGGTAGTTTGTAATCTTTATGCCAATAAATACCGTCATATGGGCAGGCCTTAACACATAACCTGCAGCCAATGCATTTATCTTCAATAAGAACAACTCTTTCTAAGTCTTGATCAATTACTAGTGCGTCAGTTGGACAAGCTTCAACGCATGGAGCATCATCACACTGTAAACAAACGTTATAATTGGGTGCAGCATAATCTTCCGTTCTGATTCTTATCCTAGATTTTTTTGGATTAAATGCATCGTACCACTTGGATGAACAAAAAAGTTCACATAGGTTGCAACCGGCACATTTCTTTTCATCAAAAACTATATGTTTCATTAAAATTACCCTCCTAAAGTTGTATTTTTTAATATTTATTCATATAAAAAAGTTTCGGAATTATGGATATGTTTAAATAAATATAACGAAAAATATATTTATTTATATTTTTTTCCAGTTTTTATACAATCTTTACAAATTTGTCCTTCTGAAATACAAGATATGCATACTGTTCTTCCACAAAGTCTACATATATATGGGTAAATGACCTGTTTCCCACAAATCATGCATATCATAACTTTTTAGGTGTATACTTCAGAGCCACTTGAATTTACAATCAAGCTATTTTCAGCTTGAGACACCAAACCTCCTTCGCTATCTAATAAGACATTATAAGGATAAATAGTATTCGCTCTAATAAGATTTCTTAAAGAGAAGTTAATTTTAAGGCCAGCATAGTCTTTTTCTAACCATCTTTCTGCAAATGGCAAAGTTTTATAATTTTGTTTAATAACATTCAGTAATTTTTTCGAGTTAGGATCTCTTAAAGGCCTATCCTGTAGATACTTGAATATATACACTTCTTCTGAAGTCTTTAGTTTTCCTGCTTTAGTAGATGCAAAAGGCTCTATTGCCAAAGTATCTCCTTCTTTAAGTTTTGATCCAACATTGCTATTATAATTAGGTATAGTAATCCCAGAATGTAAAATGTAAGGTTTAAGCCCATGACCACATAGTTCTTTTATGGGATTGAAATTAAAATCTTTAATTGTTTCTTCAATAATCTTACCGATATAATTAGTTTTTACTCCAGGCTCAACTGCAGCTATTGCATTTTTTAAGGCCTCTTGAGTTGCTTTGATTAGTTCATCATCACTCTCGTCTACTTTTACTGTATATGCTGTATCAGCAATACATCCTTCGATATGACACCCTATATCAACTTTTACATAATCGCCGCTTTTTAAAACAAGATCTGTATTCAGATTAGGGGTATAATGAGCTGCAACACTATTAATAGAAATATTGCATGGAAATGCAGGGAAGCCTCCCATTTCAATTACCTTCTTCTCAATAAATTCCACTAAATCAACTAGCTTATATCCACTAGTAACTAATTTTCTTGATTCTTCTTTGACTGTCTTTAGTATATTTCCAGCCTTTCTATAATTATCAAAGTAGTTATCATTGTCTTCCATAATAATAAAATAAAATATTCATTTAAATTATTTTTTACAGAGATACCCCTTTATTTCCAGTGGAAGCTAAAATTTAATAATTCTTTTTGTTTAATTTATTAAAATTTTATAAAATCCCATTTATTTATGTTTTTTCAACTTTATAAGTTTTTCTTCTTTTCACATTCATTTGACTAATTAAAACTTGATATATTAAACATGATCACTTTTTTATTAAAACTAATATTTTAGAAAAAAGAGTCATACAATTCTCTTTTTAGTTTTTCTAGTGTTAATATTTTTCCTTTTAATCCAATTTTTTCTATTAGTTGAAATTTGCAGTGGAAATAAAGGGGTGGGAGAAATATATAAAAAGGATAGCTGTAACATAGAATACTAGAGTGATACATTTGAATAACAACGACGAACGAATGCCTTTAAAGTACGACGAAAATTCAAAAGCTAAAAACTTTTCTGAAGTTTCAGATAAAGAGGAACTACAATATACTATTGCTTCAAGCGTTGAAGATTTTGTAACGAGTAAGCAATCTTCCCTTGATGATCTATTCGATGAACTTCTGTTGTCTAATTCCATTTTTAAAAATAAAGAAGTTCTAAGACATTCATATACTCCTGAAATTTTACCTCATAGAAAAAATGAAATTGAAAAATTAGCTGCAATTTTAGTTTCTGCACTTAAAGGAGAAACTCCCTCAAATATATTTGTTTATGGTAAGACAGGCACTGGAAAAACTGTAGTGGTAAAATATGTAGGAAATGGTCTTGTAAAAAAAGTTGGAGGCAAAGCTTTTTTGAAAACATCTCCTTCAATTGACTGTAATACAGGCCTTCCAAAACCAGACTTATGTTCAAATATTAAGATGGATATGCCAATTACTTTTATTTATATCAATTGTGAAGTCGTTGATACACAATATAGATTGTTATCGAAATTATCTGAGTATTTTGGTCAGTCTGTTCCACTTACTGGTTGGCCTACAGATAAAATTTATGATGTTTTCTCCCAAAGTCTTGACAGTGAGAAGAAATTAGTTATTATTATTCTTGATGAAGTCGATCAACTCCTAAAAAAAGGAGGGGACGATGTTCTGTATAACTTAACTAGAATAAATGGGGATTTAGAAAATGCTAGGGTTAGCATTATTGGTATTTCAAATGATTTAAAATTCATTGAATTCTTAGACCCAAGAGTCAAAAGCTCTCTTGGCGAAGAAGAAATAATTTTTCCCCCATATGATGCTCCACAACTTATGGATATATTGGAAGACAGGTCAAAAATATCTTTTAATGAATCTGTAATTACTCCAGGGGTAATTCCTCTTTGTGCGGCTTTTGCTGCCCAAGAACATGGAGATGCTAGAAGGGCCCTTGATTTACTAAGAACTGCTGGTGAAATTGCGGAAAGGCAGAATGCTAAAAAAGTTACTGAACCACATGTTAGAGTTGCAAAAGATAGAATAGAGCAAGATAGGATATCTGAAGTAATAAAAACTCTTCCAACTCAATCAAAACTTATACTTTATTCTGTTTACCTTCTTGAAAAATATATGCCTGGTGAAATTATCACTGGAGATGTATTTAATATATATAAAGACTTAAGCAACATCTTAAAGCTTGATATTCTTACCCAAAGAAGGGTATCTGATTTAATCTCTGAACTAGACATGCTTGGTATACTTAACGCTAAAGTTGTAAGCAAGGGAAGATATGGAAGGACAAGAGAAATATCTTCTGGGGTTCCACCAACTCAAATAAAAGCTCTTCTAGAAAATGATTTCAAAATAAAGAAAGTATCTGGGTATGTTCCTCCGATTCAACATAGGCTTATATAAAATATAAAAAAGAAAAGTAAATTATTTAACATTTACTTTTAATGCTTTTTCTTTTTCTTCTGTTTTCTTCATTATTATTTCAAGTACGCCGTTATCAAATTTTGCCTCTGTTTCTTCAGGTTTAATCCCTGAAGGCAATGGAATTGATCTATAAAATCCTTGGTATCTTCTTTCTTGGAAGAAGTATCCTTTTTTCTCATCCTCTTCCTTCTTTTCAAATTTCTTTTCCGCTTTTATTTCAATTGAGTCTTCTGTTACTTTTATGTCAATGTCATCTTTGGTAATCCCTGGCATTTCAAGTTCCACTATAAACTCATTTTCTGTTTCCTTTAGATCTGTTAATGGCCTTCTGTATTTTACTACTTCACCTTCTTTTGATTCACCTGGAACTAATAATGGCGTTCTTCTCCAAAATTCAGGAAAAGCTCTCTCAATTTCTTCCTGCATTTTTCTCATATCTTCCATAATGTCAAACCATGTCATTTGGCTCACCTCTTTATTTCCTACACTATATGTTAACCTAACTTAAAGTATATAAATCTTTCGCTTTTAATTTTTATTGAGGTAATTATTCATATTAATAATATATTGAAGCTAGTATTTCTCAAATTAATATGTGATAAATTATTCACGGAAATTATTATAAATATTGATCTATATTTTCTAATATGGAAAAACAATCGTCTATAAAAAAAGGCCAGTCTTGTTCAACAGGCGGATGTCCACTTTGTACCAGAGATGGCATGATCTTAGCTGGAATAGGTATTGTTGTAGCTTTTTTAATGCCCCCTCCGTTTGGCTTTATAGGATTTATAATATTTGGATTGGCATACTTGCTACCATCCATAAAAAAACTTAAGTTACAAAATAATCTAAACTAATTTATTCTTTTCTTAAACTATTGGTAACCTTTTAATATTGAAATAATATTTTCTTTTGTGGTCAAATGAGTGAAGATTTACACAAACTTGCACTTAAATATACTCTTATTAACGCCTTTCAATACGGTGGTACTCCTAATTCTAAGGCCGTTACTGGAAAAATTATGGCCGAACTCCCTGAAATGAGGAAACAGGCAAAAGATGTTATCTCGGCCGTTGAAAATTATATTAATGAGATTTCTAAAATGTCCAATAAAGACATTGAAAATAAGTTAAGGGAAGTATATCCAGAATACTTCTCAGAGAAGCCTAAAGAAAAGGAAGCTCCTAGAGAACTTCCCCCCCTAGAAGGAGCTGTTATGGGTAAAGTTGTTACTAGGCTCCCTCCAGAACCAAATGGTTATCCCCACATAGGACATGGCATGTCATTTTACTTTAATTATTATTACGCCAAAAAATATGGTGGTAAAGTTATACTAAGATTTGATGATACAAATCCAAAGAAAGAAAAACTTGAGTATTATGATGCGATAAAACAGGATCTAAAATGGCTAAAAATAACTTGGGATGAGGAGCGAAACATGTCTGATGACATGGAACTATACTATAAATACGCTTTAGACCTTATCAATATGGGAAAAGCCTACGTTTGTAATTGTGATCCAGAACATGTATCCAAGCTAAGATATGAGTCAAAGGATTGTCCTTGTGTTTCTAATTCAGTTCAAGATAACCTTTCTCTATGGAAGGAAATGGAATCCGCCGAAGAAGGAAAATATTCTCTTAGACTAAGAGGAGACATGGCTTCAAAAAACACTGTCATGCGTGATCCAACAATGCTAAGAGTTGTTGATCATCCCCACCCAATTCAAGGAGACAAATACAGGATATGGCCAGTTTATGACTTTGCTTGTGCAATTGAAGATTCTGTTCTTGGTGTTACTCATGTTCTTCGAAGTAATGAGTTTGCTCTTAGAATTGAATTACAGGATCATATTAGGGGGCTTTTGAATTTAAGAAATCCCAAGATCATCGAATATTCTAGATTTACAGTTAAAGGAGCACCTACATCCAAAAGGCTAATCAGACCTTTAATTGAAGAGCATGTTGTTTCAGGATGGGATGATCCTCGGCTTGTAACAATACGTGGCCTTAAAAGAAGGGGTATAACTCCTGAAGCTATTCATATGGTGGCAGAGGAGATTGGCCTTTCGAAATCTGAGCCTGAAATTGATTGGTCACTTATAGAATCCTTGAACAGGAAGGTAATCGATTCAACTTCTGATAGATATTACTTCGTACCCGAACCTAAGTTTTTAGATGTAATTGATGCATCTTATCAAACTATCCAATTAAAACGTCATCCAGATTTCGATAGGGGTTTTAGAAATGTTGATATTACAGGTAAATTTTACATTTCAGGTAATGACTTTAAAGATATAAAGAAGAACCAAATAATTCGATTAAAAGATCTTTACAATATATTAGTTACAGATGTTCAATCTAATTTGATTAAAGCTATGTGCACAGATGAAAAATCCTCTAAAGATGAACTTTCTAAAGTGAAAAAGATACAGTGGGTTTCGGACAAGAATGTCAAAGTCTCTGTAATTGTTCCTGGTGTCCTATATGAAGGGGAAAATATCAACCCAAATTCTCTTACCACAATTGAGGGATATGGGGAACAAGGGGTCTCTTCATTAAAAGAAGGGGAGATAGTCCAATTTGAAAGATTCGGATTCGTTAGAATTGATAAGATAGATTCTAACGGTGTTACCGCTATCTTGGCGCATAAGTAAGGTGAGTTATGGATTTTAAGGAGGCTTCTCTAAGAGAGAGGAAGATATATTACCATGAAGAATGGAAAGAAAAAGACGTTCCTGGATTCATAGTTGAGCGAATAACAGAAAGAGAATTTGCATTTGACCATGATGGAAATGGGTATAATGATAGATATAAGGCCTTTGATACAGTTGGTGAATTTGCTGATTTTTTAATTAAAAATTTTCCATATGCAGTCTGCACCAGCGTTTCTTACTATTCAAAACCAAAAAATAGGGAAGACTGGAAGGGCGCTGAACTAGTTTTCGATATAGATGCAAAAGACTTGGCCGTCAAAAACTGCGAGTGTAAAGATGGAAATGTTTGTGAAAATTGTTTGTCAGAAGCTAAGGAAATAGTTCTAAATATAAAAGACACGATGACAGATGATTTGGGGATTAAACGATTATTTTTAGTTTACTCAGGTAGAGGTTATCACTTAAGAGTAGTTGATAAAGAAGTTCTCCCTCTTGAAAGAAGGTCAGAGATTCTCGAATATGTTACAGGCTCTAAAAGGTCAAAAGATCTTTTCTTATCTCATGGATATCCTGCTGTTTATAGAAAAATGTTTATACTAACATTTAATAAAATGAAGGAGAAAGATCTCCCTTTTAGCAAAAATATTACCAATGCCCTTCTTTCAGATAAAGAAATCATTATTTCAAAATTAGAAACTTGTCATGCCGATTTCTTAGACATTAAAGGCATTGGCGATAAGACTAAAAATGATTTATTAAGTCACATAGAACAAATAAATGCATCCCTAGTTGATGGTAAAGTTACAGTTGATGTAAAAAGAATATTGAGGCTTCCATCAACTCTCCATTCTAAAGTTTCCATGAAATGTGTTGAAATAAAAAATATAGATAATTTTGATCCATTAAAACATGCTGTTCCTAAGTTTGTTCATGAAAGAAAAGATTAGATTCACCAAAAACCTTTAAAACGTCTATAATTATTGACTTCATGGTTTCTGAGGTGCCTGAAGACTATAATCCTGTTTCTTTAGAAACAAAAATACTAGAGGAATGGGAAGACATAGATATCTATGCCAAATTAAAGCAATTAAGATCTAATGGCCCTAAATTTTTCTTCCTTGATGGGCCCCCTTATATGAATGGAATGCCCCATATTGGTCACGCTAGAACTAGAGCTTTGAGGGATCCTGTCTTAAAGTACAAGTCAATGAATGGGTATAACGTTTGGCATCAGCCTGGATTTGATATGCACGGTCTTCCTATTGAGGTAAAGGTCGAAGAGATATTAGGCACTAAGACAAAAAGTGATATTGAAAAGATTGGAACTGAACTATTTATTAAATCATGTAAGGAAAGGGGATTGTCCTTCCTTAAGATATGGATTGATTTTTACAGAAGATTTGGGATGATAGGAGACTTTGAAAATCCCTATATGACCTTATCTAATTCTTACATAGAGGCTTCTTGGTTTTTCTTTAAGAAAGCTTGGGAAAAAAATCTATTGTATAAAGGTAAAGCAACAGTTGCTTGGTGCCCAAGATGCGAAACTCCTCTTTCTGGTTATGAATCGACTGATGAATACAAAGATGTCGAAGACGACTCAATTTATGTCAAATTTCCATTAATTGGAAAAAAAGACGAGTATATTATTATATGGACCACAACTCCTTGGACCATTCCCGCTAATGTAGCTGTAGCTGTTAATCCAAAGTATGACTACGTAAGGGTAAAAGCAGGAAATGAGGTCTGGATTGTAGCAAAGGAGCTTTTGGATAAACTAATGACTCTATTTGAAGTTGAAGATTACGAGATAATTGAAGTTTTGAAAGGAGAAGCACTATTAGGCCTTAAATATAGACATATTCTAGATGACGATGTTCCAATTCATAAACAATTCAAGGAGCCAAATGCACATACAATTATTCTAACAAATTATGTAACATTAGAAGATGGTACTGGATGTGTTCACACAGCACCAGGTCATGGGCCCGAAGATTATAGCGCAGGTGTAGAGTTCAAGCTACCAATATTCTCTCCTGTTGATGAAACTGGTAACTTTACAGAAGAAGCCGGAAAGTACAAAGATATCTACATAAAAGATTCTAATGATCAAATTATCGATGATATTGAAGACAAAGGATTTTTAGTATTTAGAGATTCAGTCTTTCACAGATATGCTCATTGTTGGAGATGTAAATCCCCCTTGCTATACAGGGCTTCTGATCAGTGGTTTGTAAAAGTAGAAGCCATTAAGGATCAGATATTAAAAGAAAATAAAAAAGTAAAATGGGTACCTGATTGGGACGGTGAAAAGAGATTCCATAACTGGATTGAAGGAGCAAGGGACTGGTGTATTTCAAGGCAGAGGTTCTGGGGAATACCTCTTCCGATATGGGAATGTTCATGTGGGGAATTTACCGTTGTTTCTTCTCTTGAAGAAATTAAATCCCTAGGTGGGAAGGTCCCTGAGGATCTTCATAAACCATATATCGATGAAGTATTTCTTAACTGCCCAAAATGTTCTGGAAAGATGAAACGTGTTCCAGATATAGCTGATGTTTGGTTTGATTCTGGGGCTTCAACATGGAGTTCTCTGGGATATCCTCAAAATACTGATAAATTTGACCAACTATTCCCTGTAGATTTCATTACAGAAGGACTTGACCAGACCAGAGGCTGGTTTTATACATTAATGCTTGAGAGCTTTATTGTTTTTGATAGGGCTCCATATAATCAAGTTTTAATGAATGACTTTGTTTTGGACCAGTATGGTCAAAAAATGTCAAAATCCCTTGGAAATGTAGTTGATCCAAAAGATGTTATGGCTAAGTATGGTGCTGATGTCACAAGATTCTATTTATTGTGGGAAATTGCCCCTTGGGATAAACTTAAGTTTAACTGGGAAAATGTCGAAAGTATTTACAGAACTTTTAACATATTATGGAATGCCTATAAATTTGTCACACTTTATATGTCACTTGATAAGTTTGATGTCAACACGCCATTGAAGGATGTTAAGGACCATCTTAGAGATGAAGATAAGTGGATACTCTCTAGAATTAATACCCTTACCAAAGAAGTTGAGGAAAACTTTGACACGCTAGAATTACACTTTATCCCTAGAAAAATAAAGGAATTTATCTTAGAAGATCTCTCTAGATGGTATATCCGACTCGTAAGAGAAAGAATGTGGCTTGAAGGTGACGATAAGGAAAAAATAAGTGCTTACGTTACTTCATTCTACGTATTCAAGAGATTATCAAAACTTTTAGCTCCAATCTCTCCATTTATTTCTGAAGCTATTTACAAAAACTTTGTCCATGACTCCTCAATTCACCTATCTGATTGGGACAAACATGACCCTTCATTAATTGATTCAGAATTGGAATTAAATATGTCTATACTTAGGAGTATAATTGAAGGTACATTACATGCAAGACAAAAAGCAGGTATTAAATTAAGATGGCCAATGTCAAAAGTTATAGTTGAAACTCAAGATGAAACTGTTAAAATAGCAGTTTTGGCATTATCTGAAATAATGAAGAAGCAGATTAATGTTAAAGATATTGTAATTGGTGAAGTTATACAGGAACTTGAGATACTTCCAAATCATAAATCACTTGGCCCTAAGTTTAAAGGGGACGCAAAAAAAGTCGTTGAACTCATAAAGACACATAATCCTTGCTTAATTAAATCCGGATTTGAAAAGGAAGGTCTATTTAATCTTGATACGTTCCAGATAACTCCTGAAGACGTTACATTTAATTATCTCTTACCAAAAGGATATGAATTAAGCGAATTCGAAAATGGTAGAGTTTATTTATATACCGAAATAACCGAAGAATTGAAATCTGAGGCCATTGCAAGAGAAGTGATAAGAAGAATTCAAGAAATGAGGAAACAAGCCAATCTAAATGTTGAGGAATACATTAATTCTTATGTACAATCTAATTTTGAATCTGATTTAAAACTACACGAAGATTATATTAAACGTGAAACAAGGAGCAAATCGTTAGTATTTTCCAAAGAAGGAAACTATATAGACAAGGAATGGGAAATAGATGGTGACAAGTTCTTAATAGGGATCAAACAATTAAAATAATTATATTTTCCTATTCTACTTGCTACTTTATGATTATAACTTATAATCTCAATTTTTTTAAAGTATTATAAATAAGTCTTTTATATCCATAGAAAGATTTTGGTTTGATATCATGCCTGCAAATGTTACTCCAGAATACCTTAAAGCGGAAGATACCTATAAGTCTGCTAAAACGTCCAAAGAAAAACTAGTAGCTCTTGAGCTCATGCTTAGTACTATACCTAAACACAAAGGTACAGAAAAGATGCAGCTTCAGATTAAAAGAAACTTGTCTAAATTAAAAAAAGAAGTAGAAAAAGAAAAGGAATTAAAAAAAGGTGGTTCTGGGGGAACTAGTTTCTTTGTCAGAAAAGAAGGTGCAGCTCAAGTAGCTTTGGCGGGACTTCCAAACTCAGGCAAATCTACAATTTTAAATAAACTTACTGGAAAAGATGTTGATATTGGACATTATGCTTTTACTACAGTTAAACCAACACCTGCAATGCTTCAATACAAAGGCATTCAGATACAACTTGTTGATATGCCTGGATTAATTGAAGGCGTTTCACTTGGAAAAGGTATGGGGGGGCCATTAATTAGTGCAATTAGGGCTGTCGATGCTATTATCATAACAGTTGATTTGTCAATTGATCCAGTAAAAGATCTTGAACTTATATTAAACGAACTTGAAGCAAAAGGACTTAGACTCAATAAAAAAGTTCCAAACATAGAAATACAAAAACAACCTACAGGCGGTATAGAGATAATTGGAGAGAATTTCCTAGTTGAATGTAACTCTCAAGATGTCAAGAAAATTCTTCAAGAAGAAAGAGTTCACAATGCTATAATCACAATAAAAGAACCCGTCACATTAACAGATATATTTGAAGTTTTGGACAGTTCGTTAGAATATAAAAGAGCCATAATTGTTGGAACTAAAGGAGATTTGCCAGGAAGTAAAGAAGGGCTTGAAAGACTTCAGAAACACGTTAATAATTTCAAAATTATCCCAGTTTCAGCCATTAATCTTGTTAATCTAGATATTTTACCTTCTGAAATCTTTTCTATTTTAGGAATTATAAGAGTATATACTCGCTCTCCCGGTGGGGAACTTGATAATGAGGCAATGCCAATGAAAATTGATTCAACAGCACTTGACGCAGCAAAAAAAGTTCATAAAAATCTCTATAAAAATTTTAAATTTGCAAGAGTATGGGGAGAATCCGCTAAATTTGATGGTCAAAGAGTAGGTCCAGAACATGTATTAAGGGACGGAGACATCATAGAAATACACATCTGATTTTCTTATTAATTTTCCAAATAATATTGGAGTTATTATTATAGAAAGTAGAGTTACAATTACAATTGATGAATACAATTCACTTGATATCACGCCATTTGAAAACCCATATCTCACAATAGCAAGTTCCAATGATCCCCTTCCACACATACCTACGCCAATTAGAAGAGCATCTCTATTGTCTAATCTAGAAATTTTACTTGCTAATCCACATCCTATTATTTTTCCGCCCATGGCCCCTATAAATAATAAAATTATTAGCGGTATATTTATTTGAGTATTTTCTCGATTAAATAATAATCCAATATATACAAAAAAGAGAGGCATAAAGAAAAACCTCATTAAGGTATTCATCTCACTAGTTACTTCATTAAATCTTATCCTAAAAGATAGCATTGGGTCTTCCTTTTCCTTAATCCTACTAAGTATTAATCCAGCAATAAATGAACCAACAACTTCATGAAGCCCTATAAAAGATGCAAAAAGGGCAAAAATTAGAGTGAAAATGAATACAAGCATAATAGATTGGTGTTGGTCACCTTCCACTAAATATTTTACAATTCTTGGCCCTTTTGATGATATTAAAAATTCACTTAACAGAATAGTGATCACAAAAAAGATGACTATTTTCAAAGTCACATTACCTATATCCACCAGATTAAATGTTGATTGATTTAAAGTTATAGTTGATAATAATCCAACTAGATATATAGCAATTATATCATCAAAAAATGATGCCCCAAGAAGAATATGTGATACTTTCTGATTGCTTTCATTTGCCACCATACCCCCTATAATCTCAACAGCAGTGTTTGTTAGTATTATTCCAACAAATAGAGAGGGAATTAATCCAAAACCTAAAAACCACATTATAGAAAAACACAAAATAAAAGATGCAATTACTCCAAATATCCCAATAATTACTGCTGTATATTTGGCTTTTAATAGATCCTTATAATCGCTAGTTAATCCTGCGTAAAGCATTATTACCAATAGACCAATATCTGCTAGTACTTCGATTTCTTTTCCAGGATATATTATTCCCAATACAAATGGCCCAAGAGCTATACCGCATATAACATGACCTACAATACTAGATAGATTTTTCCTTTCTGCCAGATCTCCAAATATCTTTGCAAATAAAAATATTAGTAAAATATTTGTAAGATCAATCATTTAACACCTCTTCTAGCGCTTTTCCAAGTGCTTCTTTTAATAAATTTACATTTCCTTTTTTGTAACATACTGGCAGGTTAAAAATCTCCGAAAATTCATTACATCTTTTGTGATAAATTTCTTTATCTCCAAATTCTAAATCCACAACCACAGTCCTTTTATAGCCTGTCCTATCAAACACAAGCTTCATTTTATTAATATCAAAAGATCCCACAGTTTCACATGACAATTCTTTCCAATATTTTGCCCAACCATATGTCATAAACCATGTTCCAGGCTCTTCATTTATACTTTCAATATATTTGTTTCTTGATCCTATCAATGCACAGACACAATCATCCACTATTTCTCCTTGTCCATCTTTTAGTATAATTGCTGGAACCTTTATCCTGTTTTCTTTCATTAAAGCTTCAACATCTCCAAGCGAATTTCCACATAGGCCAAAAAACAATACTAGATAATCTACATGTTTCTCTAATTCTTTGGCTGCTGAAGCCACTTCTTCTTTTATCAATTGAGGGTCTACATGTAAAGCAAGTGGGAGTAAGTACAAAAGTGCTTCAACTTTATTCTCTCTTTTAACAAATTTCGCCGAGCATAGTTCTCTAACTATTTTGAATTTATCTGGGGATAATCTTTTTGAGACTATATTCTGAAATTCTTTAGAAGCATCATTGTCGTAGATAAGTATTTTATCAATTTCTGGAAAGCTTTCAAGAATTTGTAATAACTCATCTTCAAAAATCTGACAAACTACTATTCCTACCCTTTTCAAGACATTATCCCCTTATCCACCTTATTAATTCATTAACACTTGGCTTTTTCCCATACATTAATATCCCTATCTTAAAGATTTTAGACGCTATTCGTGCTGAAAAAATTAGAGAAACTGACAGTATTATTATAGAAACTATTATGTCAATCACAGGAACTTCTGAAAGTAAAATCCTCATCATCATTATAGTTGGGATGAATGGAGGTATCATACCAAATATTCTTATAAATACCATATTTGGATTTTGAACTATTCCAAAAAATAAGAGAAGAGGTATAAAAACTAAAAAAGATACTACTGCAGATATCTGCTGGGAGTCTCTTGTACTTGTTGAAATAGACCCAATCATTGCAAATACTGATGAGTAGAACAGATAACCTAAAACAAAAAATATCAGGATTAGAATACCTTTTTCTAGAGAAACTAAGGGGATTTTCAAGAATGAAGTAATTATTACTACGCCACTTATCCAAATACCAACCTGTAATATGCCCAGACCACCTAAACCTAGAATCTTTCCTGAAAGTAGTTCGTTAGGGGATATTGTTGAGAGTAGCACCTCAACTACTTTGTTCTCCTTTTCTTCAATTATGCCATTTAGGAGATATCCACCTGCATTCATTATTGACATAAAAAGAAACAACGGGAGAAGATAGTTTCCAACAAAAGAGAAAGGAGTTTCGACTTCATCACCCTTTTTAGTCACTGTTATTCTCTCCATTTCAATTGGATTCTTCACTTTGTTTATTATTTCATTTGATATTCCTTTATCTTCAAGGAGACTTTCAATAACAATTTCTGAAAGAATTCTCTCAAGATTTATATTTGCCGAGGAGAATGAAGATAATTGAACTTTTGAATAATAAGAAGCTTTTCCAATCTTCAAAAAATCATTTGGAATTACAATATAACTAGATATATCATTATTTTCAAGAAGTTGTCTTGCTTCATTACTGTTGGATATTTCTTTTATTATATAATCGTTGTACCTTTCTTTTAGAATTGGAAAAACAATACCTGATTCGTCTACAACACCAAGTGCTTCCTTTTCATAAGATACAGTTTGCATGAAGAATAGAGGGATGACCATTGACATTACAAGTATTAAAGGAAGTAAAAAAGTAAGTATAATAAACTCTTTTCTTTTCACATTTGTCATAAACTCTGAAATTGCAACTATTTTTGTCTTAGATGCCATTTGTCACAACCTCAACAAAAATGCTTTCGAGGGAAGATTCAGAGAGTTCATACTTAGTTATCTCTCCTTTTTTCAATAATACTTCTAAAAGATCGTTATAATCAATATTTTTCTTTAATTCTATTTCTGCTTTATTTCCTTCATAGTATATATTTTGAATAATGTCTAAATCTTTTAAGTTACTTACTTTATTCCGAAATTCAACCGAAACAAAATTTTTTGAATATTTCTTTTTTACTTCTTCTATAGGCCCATCTATTAGTTTTTCCCCTTTGTTAATTAGAAATATATGGTCACATAGCCTCTCAGCTTCATTCATCTGATGAGTTGAAAAAATAATTGTTTTACCGGATTCTTTCAAAGAATAAATTATTTCCTTCATGTTTCTTGTGTTTATAGGATCAAGGCCAACAAAAGGCTCATCTAATATTATAAGATCTGGGTTATTTATTAGTGATACTATAAGTTGAATATTTTGCTGCATACCTTTAGAAAGCTCTTCAATCCTATTATTGGCCCTATCTTTAAGGCCAACTTTATCAAGCCACATTTCTGTATTTGTTCTTGCTTCTTCTGATGTTAATCCTTTGAGTTTTCCAAAATACATCAATAAGTCATACACTTTATATTTTCTGTAAAGACCACGCTCTTCAGGGATATACCCTATACGTTTCTTACTTTCTTCAGAAAGTTTTTCACCAAATATTTTAATGTTACCCGAATCGGGGGCTATTATTCCCATGATCATTCTAATTGTAGTGGTCTTACCTGCACCATTTGGCCCTAAAAATCCATAGATTTTTCCATTTTCAGCGGTAAAAGAGACATTGTTTACGGCTATTCTGTCATTATAACTTTTTGTAATATTTTTAATTTCTATAATCTTCATTTCAATAACCATATCAATTATTAATAATTAAGGCCACCTTTTCTCCATCTTCAGATATTTTTTTTAATATTGCAATTATATCTTTAAATGTTTGAGATAAATTTTCTTTTTCATCATGTTTTTTATATTTATATACTAATGAATCAGATAGATATTCAACTTCAGCCTTTTTCTTTAATATTTTTTTATAAAATCTATTTATTTTCTCATCGTTAATATCCCCTATTCTCTTCAGGGTTAGGTATATCTCCCTAGTAATGCTTTCATCCGTTTCTATTAACTTTACAAAATCTTTGACTAAATCTTTAGGTATTTTTTCTCCCTTTAAATTGGTGAGCATTTCGGAAATTGATTTAGCATTTTGACCTATTTCCCCGATTAAAGAAGAAATTTCGGCATACTTCAGTCCAGTTGGCCCTAAAAATAGTCCCTTAGCTATACCTTCTTTTATATTATCCTGGTGATTCTTTCCTTCTTTTTCTAATTCCATTACTATTTTACATTTATCTTCCATTTCTGAAATACAATCTTTTTCTAATAGTTTTATCGCTTCTTCAAGGGTCAATACTGAATCCTTTACGCATTTAATCTGATTATTAAAATCATTAGCGTACTCTTTTGTAATATTATCAAACAGATTATCTTTGAAGCTCACCATTTTCTCAGCCTATGTTCCTATAGATCTCTTTTACAATACCTTTTTATTAGTTACATTTATAATTTTATTTAATTTTTATGGTGTCTTATGTGGTAATATGGAGATTAAAGACTTTAAAATCGCTGAAGACGAAAGAGTATACCCCCCTAGTGAAGATTCTTACCTATTAATTGAATCAATTGATATATCCGATTTTCATAATGCTCTTGAGATTGGTGTGGGAAGTGGTATTATTTCTCTGCATCTTTGTAAAAAAGTAGAAAATGTTTTTGGGTGTGATATCAATCCCTATTCACTTTTACTAACTAAACAAAATGCTGCATCCAATTCAATTAACAATCTTCATTTATTTTCATCAAATATATTCTCTTCAATTAAACCTGGTTCTTTATTTGATCTTATAGTTTTTAATCCCCCTTATCTGCCAGTTGATTTTCCACCAAGAAAATTAATAGATTTATCGTATCATGGAGGCATTGATGGCGGAGAGCACATACGTTCATTTTTGAATGATCTTGACAAATATTTATCTGAGTCAGGAACTGCGTACCTTCTCCAATCTTCTCTTTATGATTTGGAAAATACTACTGAATATCTAATAAATAACAATTTTAAGTACGATATAAAAAAAAATATAAAATTAGATTTTGAAACGTTATATGTTTTTGAAATCAGCTTCATTAAAGACTTTGTGGTCTAATCCTAATTTCTCATAAGCAGTACAGATTTCAGGCATATTTATAAAGTAGACAAGGTGAGAAGGGCATTTTTCTTTACAATCTGAAGATCCAAAACCCAATGTTGGAGTTTCTGCACCTATAACACTAGCCAAGAATTTTGAGATGTCGTGCTCATGATTTTTTGCATCTTTAGCTATAATTATTTTTAATATCTTTGCATATTCAAGTAAATAATCAATATGCCACCTTTTAGTTTTATTTTGCTTTAAATGATACCTAACTCTCCCAAATCCGCCAAGTGCACTCCCATTATAGACATAATACCCTTTTTTGAATAATATCCTTCCCAATTTTCCTATTTCAATAAGTTGGTCATTTTCTAATACTAATAACAGAGAATAGGCCCCTTTTTGCATTAATTACAAAGCTGAATACTTCTCTATAAACTTATCTTTAAGAGAAAGCCAATCTTCTAGTTTTTTAGGGATTTGATCAACATAGTATATTTTTTTATCTCCAGAGCTTTCTTTGATAAATTTAATCTCTGACTCTTTGAGTATATCTTCTACAACTTTGTCTCTATCTACTCTATCATATTTTTTTATCCATTCCGGAACTTTATCTCCATACATTTTCTCCATGAATTGGATGTCTATCCTTGAACAATAAACTATTAATTTTTGACTCTTTGTTTCTAATGATTTCATTTTTAGGATGTCAATAGCTTCACTTATAAATAGCCCCCTTTCTTCCCACAAATATACTCTAGTTCCTTCTAGTTCTCCAATGGTCCTATAGTTTTTATCAAAATAATTTAATAGTGCAACAAGCTGTTTTGGATTTTTTATATTAATCTCATTAGCCTCAATATTTCTATTATATATAAAAGAAAATTTCTTCATATCTCCAAGATATTCTTTGAATTTTTCAGGTGACAATATTGTAGCTGGTTTTACTACTATTCTTATTCCATTTCCTTCGATATAGCCATATATCTGCAGCTTCAAATTCACACCAGAGATACAAGTTGGTGTTATTAATATATAAATTTATATACCTGAAAATATTTTCTCTCAATAGAATCCAAATTTCTAAAAAGCTAAGATTTATTAATGGATTAACTTCTTTTATTTCAAAATACAGAATTTTGAAATGCAGGGGGCTTAATATTGGATATAGAAACCCAGTTATCAAAAAAATACGGTATTTCTAGAGATGATCTGATTAGAGCAATAGAACGTGAAATTAAACTGATAGAGTCCAAAGGTAGTGGTGGAAGAAAAAACAGAATAAAGCTTTTAGAGACTGAATTCGTTAAAAGACACTTTATTAGCCCAAAAAACGCTGAAAAATTCCTTAAAGAAGCAAAAAAACGTATTTCAACTACTTCTTTTTGGAGATTAAGAAGAAATCTTGAGATGAAGGGCATCGTAGTAGACCCCGATGGGAATATTATATAATGAATTAATAGTTATTAATTATTATTTATTAATTATTATATATTAGATAATAGTTATTATTCTTTCTTTATTAATTAGTTTATATACTTC
>JABLXD010000026.1 GCA_013178285.1 Methanofastidiosum sp. | reverse complement strand
CTACTGGGACGGAGGGGGCAGAAAGAACAAGGCGATACTCACAGGGTATGACACCGCCAAGCGTATAGCCCAGCTTGAGAGGCCAAAGGAGGTCTATACACCCGATGCCTACATTGAGTTTACTGTGAATGGGATAAAGGTCAGGGGAAAAGAGGCAGGCATTCCAGTTGCAACATTTGACGGCATACCAATTCTTAGGAGCAACAACGTTCCGAAGGACACAATCTCAAGGATTTACATCCTGGATCTGGACCACATCTCTCTTGAAGTTCTAAAGCCAATAACATACGTCGAGACAAGCGACCCATTTATCCAGAACAAGTTCGGCACTGAAGGAGTTTTCTCCTGGATAGGCGAGATCTGGTGCGACAGGTTCATGGCGCAGGGAAAGGTCAGGGGTCTGAAATAGGCCCTATTTTTATTTTAGGCGATTACCATGGCTAAAGTTAGATACGATGGGCCCGAGACCTACTATACCGTCCAGGGCACAACTGGGATAGTTTACCAGTTTACCGGGCGTGACAAGGTCTCCGAGGTAAGGATCCCAGAAGACATAGAGATGCTCAAAAGTAAAGGCGGATTCACTGTGATAGAGGGAATCGAGCTTGGGAATCTCAAGAAGGATAAGAAGGTGAAGTGATGGCATTTTCTAGCGAGATAAAGGGATATGGAAAGAGCGGTGACAAGGCAACTACATGGGGCACCTTCACTAACGGTACTTCAGATACGGGTGGGGACATAAACACAGGGCTAGTCATTTGTGAATCCATAAGCATTGAATTCACAGGTTCCGCTGTAGTGGCAGACGCTGCCGCAATAAACGAATCTTTTCCATGCTCTGGCAGTGCTGTGACAATAGTTACAACTGCAGATGCTGACGGCATCTGGAGGGCCGTTGGCTACTGAGGCATGATATGGACCCCGCCGATCATGACATCCTGATAGAGATAAAGACAGACCTCACATGGATAAAGAAGAAGCTAAACGACCAGTGCGAATCATACAAGGGGCATGAGGAAAGGATTAGCTCTATTGAGGCATGGAAGGACAGGGCGTCAGGCGCCATAACTATAGTTGAGTTTGCCGTTGGCGGCGGGATAGTCTTCTCAATAATATCAATACTGCTTTGGCTCACGAGGCCCTAAAAATGGATGCCCTATCAATTGCATATTCAGGCGATTCCGATGCGACTCTCTGTATTGAAAGCTCTAAACTTACTTTGAGCCTTGATACCGAGGTCGAGTTCGATCTGGCAGAGAGTACTTTGGAAGATCTGGTGCTGGCCCTAAATTTAGAAGAGGGAATAACGGCTGAGCTGATTTCTGATAGCGACATAGAAGCAACAGAGCTAAACGAAGTATCAAAAGAGTATCCAGCCGACATAAAGACCAGGCCCTATCTTTTAGGCCAAGGCAACTATTCCAGTCCAAAAAAGATCTCTGAAGTTTCCCACATTACAGCTGAAAAAGTTAGAAACTATTGGCTCGATGAAGCAGACGCTCTAATAGAATCCTTAACTGGCCTTAATTTTAGGGCCAATAGCATTACAGACCAATCGATTGACATAAGGGCGAGGGACATTTTTGCATCAGGAGATTATGGATGTTACGCCATGCAATCAAATGGGCTTTACTTGAGAAAGTATGCCCCCATCACATCCATAGAATCCCTGGAGATTGACGGAGTTTCAGTAACTCCAACAAGTGTGGTAGTGGATTATGATAGGATTGTCCTCTCTTCCTCCTCGGAAGTCTCATCATGGCCCATCGGAAGATCAAAGGCTAGCATATCGCTCACATACGGATATGCTAAAGGCACAAAAGAATCAATCCTCGCATCAGAGTTTGCAACGCTCTACACATGCGAGAAGCTCTTTGAGTCAGACCTAAAGCAAAGGCAGAAGGCAGGCGCCACAAAGATAACTCACGCATCAGTTGTTTTTGAAAACGATACCCTTTCGGAAGAGACAATCTCAAGAAAGGAGATTGAGCTTAGGAAGAGGCTGATCTTGGAGCATCTGCCGAAGAAGATGAGGAGCGTCTTAGGATGAGCTTTGACCCTATCTCCTTCTTGGAAAATGTTGAGAGAATATTTGCTGCGGCAAGCGGACTTTCTTCTGTAAAGACATGGACCAGGCCTACGAAGCTCTCTACTTCTTTTGAAACTCCTGAGGTAGCTATTGAGATGTTAGCAGGGAACATAGATTCAATATCGCTGTCATACCCCAACAAGCAGATTGAGTTCTATGTCCGCTTTGTGATCTTTGAAGAGCAGACGCTAAGCACTTCTAAGATGGGCACGATCTATTCCGGGGTTATTGATACTGTGAGAAGCAATCCAGACCTAAAAAACAAATCAGGGTCTGCAACTTGCGATTATTTTGGAACATTTTATGGCAGAAATATCAGTTTTGATCTGGCAGCAACTGAGAGGAACGGTGTTTCTGTGAATGCAATGAAAATCGACGTACCTTGTTTGGTACGGGATATATAGGTGAAAATTATGGCATACACAAAAGGAGACGTGTTTGTAAAAAAAGAGGAAACGTGGGGAACTGGTGTTGACCCCACTGCACCAACAACGCTAGTCGATGAGATTCTAGGCTTAGACGCAGAATATGAATATGGCCTTGAAAATCAGATCACTGCTGTAAATCCAGCAGCAATGGCATATCCTTCCGAGATATCATATCATACTGCAAAGGCAAGAGGCAAGATAGATTTTGTCTACAACGGCGCATTACCGTTTGCCCTTATGCTCGGGGGGATTGCAAATGCTGATCCCTTGGAAGTGTCAGCGCCCTACACATGGACTATATCGCCCTCCGGCACCCCAATACCTTTCACTACATCTTGTCTTATGAAAGGGGCAAACGACAAAACTGCGCAGATTGTTGGATGCTACGCAAAAAGCCTATCTTTTAAGATGGGATTAAACGAGCCCGTTTCAGGTACACTTGACATAGTCGGGAAGGACCTTAATCTAAACAATCCCTTCACAGTCCCAACAACAATTGCAATTGATGATGCAAGGGCATGGAAGCCCCATGAGTTCACATATGCAATAGGCAACATAAGCGGCATAGATTACATCACAGATCTAGAATTCACTATCTCAAGGAGCGTTGAAGTTGGGCACGGCCTTTCGGATAGGTCACCATCAACAGCATATTCTGGAAAGTTTGAGGCAATAAATGGGTCAATCACAGCATACATACCCGACTCTGAAACAGCAGATGAAATTGAGCAATTGGTGCTTGGAGGCACCTCCACAGGGGCAACTTTGACTCCAAAGGATATCGTAATTGACAAAGGGTATGTCAACACGACAGCAGACACCATGAAGATCACCCTCTCAAACTGCATTTTTTCTGATTACAGTGCCATATTCCCGCTTGACACAAAAGTTAGCTACAAGTTTGGATTCTCTGGCACATCCGCAGAAGTTCTGTGGGAGGCCCCTTTTGCGAAGACTAACTGGTGAGGCAATATCATGGCAATAGTTGAGAAATCATACTTCCTCCACGAGCGGGATGAGAAAGGGGAGCTGAAATCACTCGTTATTGAGATAGAGCCTGGAAAAGAAGTCAAGATCATACCAATTCCAGAGGGCGAGATAGCGCAGTTATCTGACCCAATAAAAGGGTATGAGGTGCTATCGGCTCATATTGTTGAGCCTAGACTCTCGCCTGATGAAATCAAAAGATTTGGAAAGACAAAGGCAATAGCCAATCTTGCCCAAAAACTCTTGGATATCAGTGACATAAAAGAATCCTTTCGTCCAGAGTCTGGAAGCAAAGGCAAGACTCCTTGAGGAGCAGGTGCTGCACCAGCTTGGGTATAAAGTATGGGAAATACCAAAACTCACAATCTTGGAAAAAAGAAGATTAGTGAGGGGATACGTATTGTACCAGAATCCGGAAGGCACCCAGGAAGAAAAGAGGATCCAGGCCGAAGAACTAATTAGGATGAGGAAAGAGCATAATGGCAGAACAAAACGTCAAGATAACAGTATCGGCTGAAGACAGAGCATCAGGCCCTATAAAAAATGTCCAGGGTGCTTTAGGTGGCCTTGAAAAAGCCGGCGGAAAAGTCGGCGGGGCAATGTATTCTTTGGGCCATGCGGCAGAAGTTGCTATGGGTACACTGGCAACTGCAGTCATAACGCATGGTGTCGCTGCTGTGCAAAACTTGAGCCGTGAGATGGTGCAGCTTTCAATCGAGCAATCAAAGTTCCAATCCCAAACACAAAATCTTATGAAAAATGCAGGGCTACAATCTTATTCAAGGCAAGTTGAAAAATTGATAACCCAGCATTCTGATCTAACTTCCTTTGACGATACTTCTGTAAGGAAGAGTTTCAACAATCTGATCGCTTCAACAAAAGATTACGAAAGATCACTCAAGCTGTTATCAGTTGCAGAAGACTATGCAGCTGCAAGAGGGATAGATCTTGAATCTGCAACAAATCAGATCACAATGGCCCTTGATGGCAGCACGCTGACATTAGAGCGAAATGGTGTCGCACTTGATGCAGTCAACATGAAATCCATGACGGCAGCACAAAAAATGGACTACCTCGCTAAGCAGATGGAAAAATCTTTTGGCGGCAGTGCAGAGGCTCTTAGGAACTCAACTGCGGGGATATTTGCAAATTTTGAGAATCAGGTCCAGAATCTAAAAACACTTTTTGGGGAAGAATTGACTGGTGTGATAGGCCCAACTTTAGAGAATATTGCAAGTAAGATTTCAGAAATGATAAAATCAGGGGAGATCGAACCCCTGGTCGATGCTTTCGGAAATCTTTTGCAGCACTCCCTTAGTCTAGGCTCTGAGATAGGAAACATAGTAATGAAGCTCGCCGGGGTAACATCCTCTTCAGAAGCAATAACAAAACTTGCCGATGCTTTTGATAGGGTATCGTATATTTTGGGCATGATTGAAGATGCGCTTTCTAGAATCAGTGTTCTTATCAAAGATCTGCATCTGGATAAAATCATGAATATGGGATTGAGGATGGCAGATCCTGGGGGCATGGCTCTTTGGGATTATGCCGGCCAGCAGGTCCAGTATGGGAATGCCGGGGAGTATACCCCGTATGAAGCTGCCAGAAGGGGCAAATGGGAAAGTCCAGGGGTGGATATTCCTAAGGAAGAATCAGCAGCCGATGCTTTGGCAAGGCTCCGTGAAGGCATCAGGACGGAAACTGAGAATCAGCAAAGCAAAAAAGACAATAGCACTGCAGTCCAAAACAACACTCAAAACGTGCTTTCTGCAAATGAACTCCTAAAGATCTACAGGGAGCAGACAACTAAGACTGGAACTGAAGTCAATCAGTTAGGCCAAACTGCAGGATCGGCAATCCAATACATGACCTCCGCCATGAACACCGTTAGGCAGATGCTGACACCTTCCGGTGGGGGAGGAGGGGGTGGCGGATGCCGAACATACGGAACAAGCACAACTATCAGTGACGGTCACAGCGAAAGAACTGTTTATGGAACTGGCTCTGGGAGTAGTTCAGGTGGAATGGCCTGGTACAATGTTTTGGGAAATGAAAATGCAGCTTTCACAGCAACAAAGGGCGAGGCTTGGGCCAACACAGTATCAAATGTGACCCGTAACTCTTGTTCAGGATTGGTCTGTAGTTTCGATGCAGGTGGAAGCAAATACTACGCAGGCGATGCACTAATCACTAAAACAGGTGACGTCGTAAACTTTCACCCAGATGATAATATACTGGCCTTCAAAGACGGATCAAAACTTCAAGGCAAAGGGGTAGTAATCAACAATACTTTCAATATCAATGGCTCTGGCAATCCCGACAGGATTGCCGAAGAGATCATGAAGAAAATAACTAGGGTAGGCAGGATAGGATTCTAATGGAATCAAAAACTAAAACCGATTATCTAGTCAATTGGCAGATTATCGGAAAGGATGGCAAAATCAAAGAAGAGGGAAACGAAAAATTAAATCCTATAGGGAAGGAAAATGGCAACAATAACGAATAAAGGATTAGAGCTTAAGGCCAAACTCCTAAACGGAGTTGCAAGCACGCCTTTCACATATGTCGCCTTGGGGTCTGGAACGACTGACGAGGCAAACGATCAGACAGCGCTTGTGACAGAGATCACCACTAACGGCGGTGCAAGGGCTGCAGCAACTTGTGAGTACGAGGCTGACTACAAGGCAAAGTGGACTAAGACCTTCAGTTTCACAGGATCTCTTTCAGTCAATGAAGTTGGGGTCTTTGACGCTGCATCAAGTGGCAACATGCTGATGAGGCACAAGTTCTCTGCGACCAAAGCAGTTGAAAACGGCGACTCTCTAGCCATAACGATAAAGGAAACTGAATCAAGGGCTTAATCTTTTCTTTTTTTATTTTTTGAATAATTATACGAGTGATACACTGGCCAAGTACGACTACAAAGCATCGGGGGTCACTAGGGGGCAAGAGGTAGTTGAAAAAAGGACCCTTAACTCTAAGACCTTTCAGATAGGGCCAGGAAAGTTTAGAAGGGTATTTCACGAAAAGCCCATCCATTATGAAGACGAAATTAATCAGCTTAGAACAATTGATGCTACTATCCGAAAGGAAAAAGACAAGTTCATAATGGATAAAAACAGGTTTTCCATTGGATTTAGATCTGATGGGGAAAAAGAGAAATATTTTGGATTTAGAAAAGGTTACGATCACCAGTACGAGGCAAGCTTCAGAAAGATCGTGATAAACGGGAAAGAACTTTCTTTTGATAGCTTTTCTAAGATTGAGAAATTAAGCGATTACGAGCTAAAGCATTCTATTGCAGATGGCATATGGATCTACAACAGGATTCATGAATGCTATGTCCAGGAAGCAGTAGTAATTGACACCGGAAAGATCCATCTAGAGGACGTCGAAGTCTGGTACGAGCTCCATTTGAAAGGCTTCTGGGCAAAAGGGAAAAAGGCGGAAACATTCACTTTCGAACTGGATGCAAAAGAAAAGATCTTTGTGCCCGGGCCCAGAATGTGGGTAGAAAATGCTGAGCATGCCAATCATCCTCTGCGCCACAGGATAGTAAAAAAAGATGGCAGAATTTTCTATGTTAAATACCTTGACGATAAGGCCAGAAACTGGGTAGGCCTAATCCAGAAACATAATCTCCTTCTCCCGGACGGGAAAAAGCTCAAAGGTAAGAAAACAATTTGCATAGACTCTACAACGTATTACACATCCACTGCAGACGGCCAGGTAAACGGGGCATATTCTGGGACATGGTCCACTGCAAGATCAACAGGCAATACGGTCACAGACACCGCCACATCAGTAATCATAAGCACCACTGCTTCCTTTGACAAGCAGCTTGGCGGCAACGGCTACTCGATAAGAAGGGGATTTTTCTACTTTGATACTTCAGGACTGCCTGACAATGCAACGGTGACATCTGCTGATTTTTCGTTATACAAATATTCCGCCTCCAACAGCCCGACCATCTGCGCCCAAAAAGGGACGCAGGGCAGTTCACTAAGCGCATCGGATTTCACAGCATACAGCGGAAGCTCTTATGGCACTGTGTCAACAAGCAGCTCAGGTTACCTCACCATTAGCTTGGATTCGGCAGGAAAATCCGACATCAGCAAAACTGGGATCACAAAGATTTGTGCAAGGGAATACACATATGACTATTCAAACAGCGCACCTGCAATAGCCATGGCTTATTCTGTCACCGTTTATTCCGCCGAACAGTCCGGTACGTCACAGGACCCAAAGCTTGTAATTGAATATGAAGAATCTCAAGCTCAGGAACTCACCGATACAGTGGAATACACCAGCAAAGGGGCCATTTCAGCTACAGGCAACATCACTTATGCAGCTTCGGTCACAAGTACTGGGGCCGGGAGTGTGGCAGTAACTCCTGGAATAACTTATGCCGCAACAGCAACATGCACTGGGACAGGAACGATAACAGTCACACAAACGGCAACGTTAGTTTCTCTTGTGAGCTACACTTCCTATGCAGCAATAACGCAACAAGATGTTGACTCCGATATTGAACTTATCACGGCGACAACGGCTGCAACATGCACAGTCACAACGGCATTTGGATACAATGTAACGATCACCTACAGCGCCACATGTTCAGTTGAAGAATCAGATAACAGGATCTATTCTGAAACTGTTTCTTATAATGGGTATGGCCAAGTTGAATATAGCGGTACAACTTCTTTTAATGCTGCAGTAAATTTTAGCTCAGCTGCAACACCATCACAACAGGACCAAGATATTGATCTGGAAGTTATACTTGTTTCAAGCGTGGCATCGATCACAATTGTTGAGCCCACTTCTCACTCTGCAGAAATCACATATGGGGCAACTGGTGCCGGCAGCATAACGGCAAATTTCAATGAAGCGGAAGAAATATCATTTGGATCTTCTGGATCTTCAGAGGCAGCGTCCCAAGCTGCGCTTCATGTTACAATTGAATATATTAGTGTTGGAACGGCGATACAGCAAGATGTGGATTCATTTATAGAAACAGTGACTGCAGCCGGTGGGTCACTTGTTGCCGTAACAACTGTAACAAATTATAGCGTCACCTACGATGGCCCAACTGGAAAAGGCCAATGCGCTGTAACAATTGAAACAAACAAAGTCGCAGATATTGACTACACTGCAACAGCTTCAATTGAAGTAAGCACAATAACAACTTATGGCCTAACAATAACATGCGAAGCACTCGCAACACCTTCACAGCAAGACGAAGATATCGATCTTGAAGTGATCTTATGCGCCGGTGCTGCCGCAGGTTGGGTATCTGACTTTGAGTTTATACGCTGCAATGGGGCCGGATCAGTCCAGGTGCTAACGGTCTACACTTATGACGGTACTGTAGAATATGCATCCGAATCAAGTTTTGAAGTTGCAGCAATAACAGAATACCACATTGGCATTGAGGCGGTAGGAGCCTCTTCGGGAGTTTCCCAGGATATTGATTATGATGTGGAAGTTATCCTTTGCGGATCATCCGGCAAAGGGTGGATCCAGGATATTGAACTACTAAAGATTATTGGCGCTGGCACTGTCTCTGTAACGACAGTAACAGATTATGCCCAGCTGATCGCATTTGAGGGCCTTGGATCATCGGAAGTTTTAGCCCTAAAAACATGGGCAGACACAGTCACTTTTGGGACATGCGCATCTTTAGAAGTTGACACGGATTATAGCTATGTTGGCTTAGTTGAGTTCACTGGATATGGCTCTGTAGTAGTGCTTGATGCGGATGTTGATATTGAGCTTATCACCGTGACGGGCTATGGATCTTCTGAAGTTATTCCAACAGATCTAGTAACACTTGAAATACAATCAGCAGCATATTTCACAATTGATGTCACAAGCACAGGAAGGACAGAATTATTCTGGTCCATACATGTTGATGACATTGTCTTAGAGGATAACTACACGGTGGAGTACGCAAAGTTCACTGATGAGAAGGGAAAACGATCAGACTACTTTGAAATTGTTTTGAACAATAACGATGGATCAATCTCAGAAGAGTTTGGGATAGGCGATAATGTCTACCTTTATTTTGATGAAAACGATCCTCCGGCCGCTAAAATCTTCCACGGCCTTATCACGGGAATTGACTTTGATATCGATAGCTATGGCAGCAATAAACTGGTCCTAAGTGGGGAAGATTATGGATCTGTTAGATTTGGCCAGACAATTGTTTCCGGCGCTGAAGTTTACTACAACACAACTGCAACTGATATCATCACTGATTTAGTCTACAGGTATTGCCCGGAGATATCAACAACTAATGTCGAAGAATTTCTAGATCAAATACCTTTTGTTTCCTTTGCATGGGAATATGTTTCCCAGGCTATTGAAAAGATTGCAAGGCTTGTTGGCGCTGATTATTATGTTGATGAAAACGATGATCTTCACTTCTATGACCCAAGCGATCTGGAAGCATCCCACTCAATCACCCCGGCCCAAATAGTTAATGCATCAATCAAAAGAGACACTTCAAAGTTCTTTGACAGGGTATTTGTTGTAGGGGGAAAGCAGGGCTTTTTGGACCAGAGCCAGGCGACTACAACAACTGAAGTTTCGCTTCATGATAAGTATTATGCATCTTCTTTCCAGCCTTCAAAGTCAAACGTGCTTTATGTTGAGACTTATGTCAAAAAGATAGGTAGTCCACTTGATGCCTTCAGATTCTCGATAGTTGAGGACAATTCGGGGCCAACTGGAGCAATTGTAGGATTTGGATCAACAGCAGCAAAGAACGTTTCAACTGATGGCTCCTGGATAAAACTTGATTATATCGACGTGCAGCTGAACGTGGCAAAGCTCCACTGGATAGTTTTCCACATGATCGGGACGGCAACTGATACTTACAAAGTGGCGCATGACAACACGACTGCAAGCGGCCACAAGTATTCAACTGGATCATCCTGGACAAGCGCCACAGGTAAAATGGCCTTCAAGACCTATTA
>JABLXD010000025.1 GCA_013178285.1 Methanofastidiosum sp. | reverse complement strand
TCATATGTGCCTCCAGGGATCATTGTTGCATGGAGTGGCGCATTGTCAAGCATCCCATCTGGGTGGCTCCTTTGCGATGGTAACAACGGAACGCCAAATCTAATTGATAGATTCTTACAGGGTATAACGACTTCCACAACGGCCCCTGGAACAACAGGAGGGGCTCACTCAATCACAATAGGGACAAACGGATTCTATGCCGATGGTCAGACAATGAAGCAGTGTACCCAGGGTGCAACATTCAATAATAGGCCAAAGTATTACGAAGTGGCATGGATCATGAAAGCATGAGGGAATATTACTGTGCTAGGTGTGGAGTAGTTCTAGCAAGGCCGATTGAGAGGTCTGCTAGCTATTGCTATGACCCAAAAACAGAGAAGACTTTTTTAGTTTGTAAGAAGTGCAAAAAGAAGAAAGATAGAGTTATTTGGTAAATCCGTATTCTTATCTTACTTATTCGTCACCATCTATTTTAATAACAAATAATATAAATGTTATTTTGCTTACCTCTGCATTAATAAAGAAAAATTTTATATTGATTTGGCAGTATATAATGAATTAATACGAGGATTATATGATAAAGAATAATGAATCGCCTTCTGGAAAAGTAAGTGCTAGAATGAAAAAGGTAAAAAGTAAAGATACAAAATTAGAACTCAAGTTTGAGTCAATCTTGAAAGAAATGAATTTGAATTATTCTAAGCACCCCTCTCTATTTGGCAATCCAGACTTTATTATTGAGAATACAAACGTTTTGATTTTTTGCGATAGCTCATTTTGGCATGGTCGAAGCGAAAAAGATTTATCGGGGGAATCATTTAAACATAATAAACTATATTGGACAGAAAAACTAAATAAAAATAAAGAGAGAGATTCAATAATAACTAAAAAACTAAAACAAAATGGCTGGAAAGTTATCCGCTTATGGGATACTGACATATATAAAGATCAAATAAAAGTAAAAGAAAGTATAAGGAGTGCAATAAATGAGACCCTTTAGCCGTAAATTAACTGCAATTGATTTATTTTGTGGTTCTGGAGGCTTAACCGTTGGGTTGAAAGAAGCAGGATTCAATGTAGTTTTGGGGTTAGAAATTAGTCCTGAAATTAGTAAAATATATGCCGCTAATCATCCAGAAGTTAAAATCATTACTCGAGACATAAGAAATGTGAATGGAAAAGAAATACTAGAATTGACAGGATTAAAAAATATAGATTTGATCGCTGGATGTCCACCGTGTCAAGGTTTCACATCACTGACATATAAATATCGTAGGGAAGACCCTAGAAATCAATTAATTTTAGAAATGGCAAGAATCATAGAAGAAATTAAACCAAAAATGGTAATGATGGAAAATGTTCCTGGTATTACGAAAAGAGGAAAGCCTCTTCTAGATATGTTTGTTAATAATTTAAATTCACTTGGGTACATTTGTAACATGGAAATATTACAAATGGCTGACTTTGGAGTTCCCCAAAACAGGAAACGATTCGTATTGTTGGCAGGGAACAATTTTAGAATAGAAATGCCAGACATAACCCATTGTCAAAATGGAAATAATAAAAACAATCTAAAACCTTGGCTCAATGTATCGGATGTTCTGATAAGGAAAAAAAAGCCTTTGACAATTTCTGTGGCCAAAAGCAAAGGTGGACCTCAAAGATACAATTGGCATGTTGTTAGAGATTTAAAAGAGATAAGCATTAGACGATTGGATTCTCTCAAAGAAGGGGATAGCCGAGCTTCGCTACCTTTAAATTTAAGGCCTAAATGCCATCTCAATAGCAACAGAGGATTTGTTAATGTATACGGACGGCTTAGATGGGATCAAATTCCACCAACTATGACTAGCGGGTTTTGTTCACCTTGCAGAGGAAGATTTAGTCATCCCGAAGAATCTCGAACAATATCTGTTAGAGAAGCGGCCAATATTCAAACATTTCCAAATAGATATATATTTGATACTAATTCTATAGATCTGGTTTGCGAAGTCATTGGCAATGCTTTGCCATGTCTTTTTGCCAAACAAGCTGCTATTGCATGCCTAAATAGTTATAAGATACATGGAGGACTGAATTGAGCGCCAAGGTGGAAAAACGCAAATACAAGATGGAATTTGCTGGAAGATTGATTAAACATTTAGGATTACAAATGTATTCAGGAGCAGTTCCATGTATTGCTGAATTAATTGCCAATTCATATGATGCCATGGCTTCAGTAGTTGAAATAGAAATTCCTTTTGCCACTTCAATTGATTCGGAAGCTGTCATAACGGTGAAAGACGACGGTCATGGAATGAGTTACGAGGAATGTAACAATTCTTATTTAGTTGTTGGGAGAGACAGAAGACAAGAAGAAGGAGATTATTCTAATAAGTATCGTGGTAGAAAAAAAAGAAAACTAATGTCAAGAAAAGGAATCGGTAAATTAGCTGGCTTTGGAATTGCAAATAGGGTAGAAGTAAGAACAGTCAAAGATGGAATTTTAAATCATTTTGCGATGGATTATGGCGAAATGACAAAAGGAAATAAATTTGTGAGTGATTATGAACCTGAAAGAATGGAAAAAGACGGTTTCAAAGTAAATGAATCAAATGGAACCATAATTACATTAAGCCAACTTAAAATTAGTAGGCCAATTATAGAAGATTCCTTCAGAAAAAGCATGTCGCGGCGTTTCACAATTTTTTCTAACCCAGAATTTACAATTTTCTTAAATGGCAAAAAATTAGATAAGGCAGAATTAGAATTTCAATTTAGATATCCTACGGAAAAAGGAAAATGGAACGAAGAAGAAATAAAAGGATTTGGTTCAATAAAATGGTGGGTAGGATTTACTGAGACAACAATACCTGATGAGGAGGCTAGGGGAATTGTTATAATGACCCGGGGTAGATTGTCGCATACTCCTTGGTTTTTTGGGATTAGCGGAGGAGTTTACGGTCAACATGGCATGCAATACTTAACAGGAGAAATAATTGCAGATCAATTGGATGTAACTGAAGGCCAAGATTTTACATCAACGGATAGAGGATCTATTTTATGGGAGGAACCAGGGCCTTCGTTACTTAAAAACTGGGGTCAAAATAAAGTTAAGGATTTATTAAAAGATTGGGTGGATAAACGTAGAATTGGTAAGGAAAATAGACCAGAAGTAGTAAAATATCTTGAATATGCATCACGTCTGCCTCCGAAAGAACGACATATTTTTAATTCATTCGTTGATAAATTAGTATCAATACCACAACTTGATGAAGATAAAGAAATATTGGACGAATTAATAAAATTTGGCTATAACGCACTAACAAATCATACATTTTTAGAAGTAATCAAACAAATCAATGCTGCTGAAGAGGCTGACAGAGATAAGATATTTGAAATATTGGCAGAATGGGACATTATTGAAGCCGTTAACACTGCTCAAAAAATAAAGGGAAGAGTTGAAATAATTAAGAAATTCAGACAAATGATAACGGATAAAGTTCCGGAAAAACCTGATATGCAAGATTATATTGAAGATCATCCTTGGTTGATTGATATGGGGTGGGAATCTTTTCAAAGAGAGAAAAGTCTCAATAGAATATTATATGAAAAATTTGGACAACCCAAAACAAAAGATAAGAGTGGACGGGAAATCCCGGATTATTTTTGTATTGGTGATTCGAGAACGGCCCACGTGATTGAACTTAAAAGGCCAGGACTGAAAATAGGAAATGAAGAATTAGATCAATTACGAGACTATGTTTTTTTCCTACGAGACCATTGTGAGAAGGAAGCTTCCAAGGCTCCATTGAAAAAGATTCAAATAGAGGGTCTTTTAATATATGGTGACATCAAAGATGGGTCTATGAAGTTAAGGGAAACATATACAACAACGAATATTAACTCATGGAGTTGGGATTACTTATTAAGAAGAGCGGAAGATACTCACCTAAACTTTTTAGACATGACTACGGAAAAAGTAAAGAAATCTTCACCTGACGATCCTCGAATAAAACAATTAGAGGAAATGTAACTATTAATAGTTATACTATGTTCTACCTACCCTAGATTGCTTCTTAATCCCGTGGTGCCATCTTCGCTGATTTATCTTTTGATTATTTACAACATTTAAATACTGTTTAATGTTTTTTCTTTTTGTCGAGTCATAAATATGATTTTCTAGAGATTTTGTTATTCTATTAGTTTTTTCTTTATATTTTTCATCTTTTCTTTTAACATTCTGAGTTATTATCAAAAATATTTTCCTGTTTGCTATAAACTCTGAATATTTAGATATTGTATCAATAAAAAGACCAATCTTTTGTTACTCTGTTCTTATTGCGAACATTAGAAATAGAAGATAATTAGTTCTATGCATGATTCATTCGAAAGCATTATAGAGGAGTATAACTTAACATACAATATGCTCAAAGAAATAGATGTAAAACTTGCTATGCAAGAAGTTGATAATGAGGGCTTCATTCAAAATTTGCGCGATGGAGATACTGGCGTAGGATATACTCTAGAAGAGACTTGGGGGATAGTTGAGAATAATGCGGGGGAACCTGACTTAATTTATAATGGTCTGCCGGTAGAACTAAAAGCTCAAAGGACATCGGCTACTTCTCGTGTCACTCTTATCACAAAAACCCCACATTGGGATCCCTTAAGCCCTAAAGAAATCATACAGAAATTTGGATATATCGATAAAAATCGTAGGCAGGCACTTAAAATTACTCTATACTTGGATTCTTTCAATAATCAAGGATTTAAGCTTGAATTCAATCATGAAAGATTGAATATTGTTCATAGGACTGGCGGAGTAGTAGCATACTTTGATGTCCAAGAATTAATGGACAAACTGCATGAAAAACTTTATGAAAATTTGCTATTAGTATTAGCCGATAATAAACGAATAAATGGCAAAGAATACTTCCATTATAGGAGCGCCTTGTTACTTACTCATTTAAGTGCAGATGCATTCAAAAAATTGTTCAAAGAAGGATTAATTGTTTGGGAGTTTAGGATGCACATCAAAGAAAATGGTAGCGTTAGAGATCATGGCCCAGGGTTTAGACTAAGCAGATTACATATTAAGAAATTATACGATAATTCACTACAAATCTATCCTTAAGTCTTCTCCAAAATAATAATCCATTCTTGACTCATCGTCTTTCCATAGTCCCCTTTCACGTTTGAAGGACTGTTAATTTTTGGCATCCTTTTGTTTGGTATTTCTCTAATTATGGTCTTGTGGTGCTTGTAGTTATTTTCTAACTGAAACATCTCAACTATTATGTCATCAGTTGGAATTTGAATTCCTTTGACCGTTCTGTTGCCCACGACAAAGCAGAGAAATGCACCTTCTTTAGTTACTCTGTGAAGCTCCTTTACGCACAAGTCAAAGTCTAAGTAAAAGCTCAACACGTCTCTGGCTCTTTCAGCATCTATGTTAGAAATCCTTTCTATTGTTTTCTTTAGAGACGGAGAATCAATTGTGACAGTCAAATCCTTTGAAGGTACGCCGCCAAGGCTTTCCTTGTCTATTCCCATTACGTCTTCTTTTTCGTAACCAATCCACTGAAGCGCAAGCCTAGAAAACTGGCCGTATGCTACTGTGGTCCTGCTGTCGCCGTATGGTGGCGAAGTAACAATCAGGTCTACTTCTTTATCTTTTATGGAAGTCTTATACCTAGAATCTTCAGAGAGTATTTTAACTTGGCATTTTTTATTAGCTTCAGTTTCATAACTCTCCATTTTTCTAATATTGTTTTGCGCCCTATCCTTAAAAGTGCCTAAAACGTTAGGATTGTGTATTTTGAGCTTTTCATCGTTCATTCTGTAAAGCTTAAACTCGCTGTTTCTGGTATTGGAAACGTTTCTAACTGTTTCAGAGAAGACTACATAAAAGAAGTTTTTTATTTTCGGATCTTTGATTATCTCAATATTGTTCTTAATTATTGTGAGTTCCCTGATTACTTTCGGTTTAAACCAGAAGTCTATATTGAAGAAGTTCGGTGTTTCTATCTCGGCATCGCTAAGATTAATTTCATTAAGGCCTTGCACACATTTGTCTATGAGTTTTTTGTATTCGTTTGATAATATGTCAGAGTTAATTGGAGTTGTCTTAACTTTTGATATTAAAATAGCTAAAGGATTTATGTCAATCCCATAAGCTTTAGTAAAGTTATTGTGAAGGGTAGCCTCTAAAACTGCAGTTCCAGAACCCATGAATGGATCCAGCAAAACCTTTGCATCTTTTCCATAAGTTTCTATCAATCTTCTTGCAATTTGGGGTATCATCATGGCAGGATATGTATGAAAGCTGTGATTGGAGTACTTGGTGTCGCTGCCCCTAAAGTCCCACGATGGGTCAACTTCTTTGAATAACTCCTTTTTAACTAAATTTTGAGATTGCATTTATTTCCAGCCTAGTTCTTGTAGACAATTTGCCTTTTTAGGTGTTTTCATTTCAAGAGATATATCTTTTGTCATGAAGGGGAATTGCTAAGCTATTAAGAACTGATGACGTGACATGTAGCTTGATGTTATTTTAAGAATAAAATTTACCGCCGCTAGTAAATGATTTTTTATATTGTATTGAGTTATAATCAAGAATAAAATATATGTGGTGCTTTTAACGCAGGAATAGTTCTAGATTTTCCAATCTTTTTTAGAATATAAGTGGTAAGGGTATTAAATTCAGATATATAATCATTATACGGAGATCTAAAAGTTTCTAAATATAATTTCTTAATAGAGGCGTCAACATTTATTTTGTTTTTATCAATGTATTCCGAATAACAATTGATTAATAGTGTGTATGAATTTATCATTGATATGAAATCATCAACTAAAAAAGATATATTCTCTATTGAAATATCTATATACACACATTTATCATTTAGGAGAGAAAGTCTCTCGTCTATATCGTCTATATGGTATTTAACAAAATTTTCAGGAAATAACAAGGGCAAGTTTTTGATTTTATTGTTTTCAGATATAATATGGTATATACTGCTATTTTGAGTCAATATCGTAAATTTTTTGAATTTATCTAAATTTTCAATAATTTTTTCTAGTATTTCTTTACCTTCTTTCTCTAATTTTCCTTCTTTCCAATAAGCTCTAATTTTACGAAATGAGAAATAAGTAATAATAGCACAAATAGAAGCTGGGATTACTACTAATAAATACGATTTATCTCCATATTCTAAATATATTCCATTATAACTATACACAAAAGACAGAATTATTGTAATCATTAAACTTAGAAATAGGAAAAAAAGTCCTACAAAAAAATCATATTTTCCTTTTCTTGTAGTGAATTCATCTTTCATTATGGCTACCCCTTAAATAATATCAAAAATCCTAATATAGCAAACACTAATCCAAGATAAGGATCAATTTTCTCTATAATTTGATACTCAAAAAGTTTGGATAAAATTGTAAATTTATCTGGATTCATAAAGGCTAACAATCCATATACTATAAAAAAAACTGAAACAATAGCTGCAGCTATTCCCCCAGAGGCACTACCTATCCTAGCACTTGTTCTTTTAGAAGGTCGTCCCATCCTTACACCTTTTCATTTTTCTAAATGTTTGTATCTTTTGATATGTTTTTTTAATTCTTTATATTATTAACTCCAAATATATTATTGGCGGCGATATGAATGAAGAATATTCCCATTGGCCCCTATTTAATCTCTATCTTTTAGCCCTTGCCTATAACACCTACAATGATACTATCCTGTCTTATCCTATCCATCTTTGTCCCGGCCAAATCTATCATATCAGCTTCAGTTACCCCCATTTGCCCGGGCCTTTTTTTAAAAGTAATAATTTAATATTATTGGGCCATCTCTCTTTTGGCCCTAAAAATAACTTTAAATAGAATGATTATTATTCTTAATTGGGGATAATATGAAAATGTCTAATATTTTTCTAATAGTCTTAATTATTGGAATTTTAACTGCATCGTCAAATATATATCATACAGTCAATTACCACAATAGAATATTTTTTTATCTTGACGAAAGGACTAATGTTTTAGAAGAGTATAATACTTATGCTGATAAAAGAAGTATTGAGGACAATAATTGGCTATTAAATGAAGATGCAAACTATATAAGAGATCTATCAATGAAATTACATCTTACTTATGGGCTATTAGCTTTAAAATTTGAAGAATCAAGAAATAGCTCTTTTTTCGATATCTTTTTTGGTGTGATTCTTATATATGTAGGTTATAAGGGATGGAAAAGTTCAAAAGAATAAATTGTTTTTAATTTTTAATTCTATTTTTATTTCTCATATGGCCCTAATTTTAAGGCCAAAATAAAAATATACTCTCGGCCAATTGTATTATATCAATAATTCCAAATTAGTTCGATGACAAGCAATTGGACTTATGGTGGGATAGATGCGCCTTCCGTGGCGCTAAATATAGCCGACAACTCCAAGACAATGGAGGAGGTAAGGGACAGAATAAAGAGCGAAATACTAAGGGCACAGAAGAGCGTCTTTGGAGAAAAAGTAAGGGGCTACCACAGGAACTACGTCAAGAGCATGGCGGTAGTCCTAAAGATAGCAGAGACCTGCGAAAGCAGGGAGGCGTTCATAATAAACGTTGAGGGTGTCTTAATTGATAAGCTAAAGGACGCCGAAGTGTAATCGGCCCATCTATTCTTTTTATCTTTCCTTTAGCTCTTTTTTTAGTTTCTCTAATTCCAAGAGCTTTCTTTCAACTTCATCTAGCTTCTGCCTCACGGCCTCTTTTACAAAATCCGCTCTTGAGGTGTAACCAAGATCAGTTTCTTTGACTATATAGTCAATCCTTCTCAATAGCTCTTTTGGGAGGCTTGCCCCCTGATGCTCTTTTGCCATAGGACCACTATAGATAATCTGCCGCCTGATATATAAAAATTTCGTTACATATGTTTGAAAATACAATATGCCTATCGAAAATCTTTTACTCTCTTGCTTATCTTTTGGTATGTAAATTCGTCATATATGACGTATTTATAGGGCGAAAGAGCGGTAAGACGATGTGGGCCCCAAACGTCCATAGGTACCATTACACATCTATTCCGCTCCGCCAATCCAGGAGGTCTGGATTTTGCTGACAGATGAAAAGAAGAAAGAATTGATTGAAAAGCTTGGCGTATCCGATGAGGAGTTTGCCGAGCTTGTAAAAAGAAAGAGTGAAGAAAAGAATGTTAGCCCCGGAGGCGCTACGCTCCTCCTGTATTATGAGGCATTCAACAAGCCGAAAGGCGTTGACACCACACTTGAGAATTTCTCAAAACCAAAAGAGAAGATGGATGATCTTTTTGAGGATGCATCAAACTACCTCTCGCAATATGCCGCCGTAAATCACAAGAACGAGCCTGAATGGCTTGATAAAAAGCTTGAGCTTGAGATGAAGTTCTCCAGGAACGAGTCTCCGGAAGAGGCAGCCATGCTTTTGGCATACGCTTACGGCTGGAGGGATGGAAAGCCCCTTCCAATATCCAGTTTTAAGGCCAGGCCAAAGATAAGGCCAGACTGTGTTTCTCTCGACTGTCTTCTATCAAAGATCAATGACGAGGGCCGGATTGTTTTTCTGAATGCAACGGTGAACAGGGTCTCAAACGTCAGGGAGGAGGAGGGGGCCATAAGGCTCAGGACGACTGGGATTGAGATAACTGACGGCAAGGATAAGATATGGGTCAACTGCCACGACACAAAACCCTTCACTTCAAAAAAGAGCGGAAAACTAATCCCCGGGAGATTCCTTTCTACAAAGGCGCAGCTCAAAAGAACGGATCTTATTGGATCACTCGTCTCATTTTACAACATCGAGGCAAGGGTTTCAAAGAACGGCGAGCTAAGCCTCAACACCGGGCCGTACTCAAACTTCTCCTATGAAAAAAATGAGCAGAATGAAAAATCCCCTTTAGGCGAAGCCTCATGAGCCGCATCGCAACAATCTTTGAGCCGATGCCTTCCTCAAGGTATAACGGCGCTGAGGGTGAGGAGGAGTTTCTGGTTCACTGCTTGAGAAAAGAGCTAAACGTCAGGCTATCCCTTAGTCCTTATTCAAACTGCGACTTTAGAATTTCCGGCAAAAGGATTGATGTCAAGACGATATCAAATGACTACGGCCCCTCTCTTGATTTCAATGTCAACGTCCCATCGTGCCAGGTGTCTTTGGAGCAGGATCTCTTTGCTTTTGTATTTCATGACAGGTTCAAAGGCACTTTCACTATTGCCGGGGCCATTGATAGGGACACACTCCTTAAGAGGGCCAGGCTCATGAGGAAAGGGGAAACAGAGCGGAACGGGTCTTTCCAGTACAAGTGCGACACATATGTCATGAAGGTCGGGGAGCTCTTGCCCTTGGAATCACTTGTTGGAGCAAAGATTTCGGAGTGAATATGATTGATTTCATACTACACTTTGGCCCTATTTTACTTACAGGTTACTTACAAAGTGCCATTTTTAGGGCCAGTTTTACTTACAGCCATCATTACAAAACCCCCTTTTTTAGGCCTATTTTACTTACAGGTTACTTACAAAGTGCCATTTTTAGGGCCAGTTTTACTTACAGGAAAATCCATTTTTCAGAGGGTGTAGTATGGGAAAAAGCCAGTTGAGGTATGGGAAGAGGCTGATTCAGGCATGGCTTCCTGAGGATCTTCTGAACAGATGCTGCACCGTATCAACTAAGGGATTTACAGAGACAATAACTGAGGCCCTAACTCAATATGCGGAAAGGAACAAATCAGAGCTTGAATTACTGGAAAGCCAGTATGAAAGCGCTATTTTGGAAGCTACGAGGCTAAAGGCTAAAATTGATGAATTGACTAAGATTAATCTCAAAGAAACGAAAATACAGATTGATAAGGGCATTAAAAATACAAATAAGCATGTTGAAAGGCAATTAAACGAAAAAGAGCGCAATGAAATCTGGGAAGGGAAGATTAAACCTCTTCTAAAAAAGAAGATCTCTGAATCCGGCATCGACAGCGTCTTAAGTGATGAGCGCCTCCTAAACAACTTTTCTAAAGGCCTTGGCATTTCCACTGGAGAATTGAAAGAAAAGATCTCCACTGAATGGGGTGTAGTGTAGTGTAGTATGTAGTATAGTAGTAAGTAAGTAGTAAGTAAGGAGGAAAAAATATTGGCAAAAAGTATTGATGTTATGGAAAAAAGGCAGATGGATTTACTGCCAACGCTATCAAGAGAGGAGCTCTACGGCTTTGGGATTATTGATATTTCTGAGATGATCATGTCAATTGAGCATGCAATTAATTATGCTGAAGGGTACAGATTTTTGCTTTTGTGTTTTGGCAATGAAGGATCATCTGATAAGGCAAAGATGATCATGAAAAGCATGGAAGATTATCTAGAGCTAGTCAAGGGCGTTTACAGATTCAAAGTCAATGAGAAAAAGAAAAGGATGGCTTTTTTGAAAGGAGAATTTGTTAGAGGTTGAAATATGGAAAACAATAAAGCAGAATCAAAAATCCGGACTGTAAATTTTTATCTAGAGAATAGAAAATGGCTTGAAGAAGTCGTTAAATTTGGTGACGATTACTCCCAGGCCATGGCAATTGAAATAATAAAGAAAGCAAAAGAGATCCTAAATCAAAATTAATTTTTATTTTTATCATTCTTATATTTTATTGCTTTGTTGAATAATTCCTCTCAACTGAAGCGAAAAGCTTAAACCCCATAAAAACCCCACCCCTTTATGCAGCGCAACTGGAGCAAATACAACGAGAGTTTAGTTAAGAGGGGAGAATTTTACCTATCCTTAGATTTTTTAAGCATGTGGGGGAGAGAGTTAAATCGAATGAACAGGAATAAGCGTGGCAGACCCTACGCTTACACCGATTCATTCATCAAGTTTACAGCTTTTTTGAAAACTGCTTTTGGCCTAGAGTACAGACAGACCGAAGGAGTTCTGAGAGCTTTATCAAAGTATGTTCCTGGCGTAAAGGCTGCTGACTACACGGCCCTATGGGTAAGATTTGCCAAAATGAATTTTGAGTTTCCAGCCGTTGCTGATGACCCGGATAGAGTAGTTGCATTTGACGGCACAGGTGTCAAGGCCTCAAACAGAAGTGAATGGTATCAGATTATTTCCGGCAAGAAAAGGAAGTGGATAAAGGTAATGATTGCAATAGATGTCAGGACAGGCGAGATTTTAGACGTAGTTGTAGCAGAAGGCGCTTCAAGGGACAACGCCCTTTTCAAAGAGAACTCTAGGAAGATTAAAATGAAAGCGTTTATGGGAGACGGTGCATTCGATGACAAGGAGATATTTGATTATTGTGATGAAAATAACATACAACCCATAATAAAAATTAGAAAAGGCGCCTCTCCAAAATCGAGAGGCTCCCGTTTGCGGCGAAAATGCATACGAGAGCTAGAGAAGATCGGACAAGAAGCCTGGAATGAGAAATATGACTACGGCAAGCGATGGTTGGTCGAGTCCTGTTTTTCAGCTGTAAAGCGCGCATATGGCGAGAGTGTAAGCGCCAAGAGGTTTGATATGGCCAAAAAGGAGGCCATGCTAAAGTTTATCCTTTACAGCGCTGTCAAAAATTCTTGCTAGGAAAGCAAGAATTTATAGAAAATTTGCAGAGCAAGTATAAAATCAGGGCACAAAAGATGCTTTTGTTTTCAGTGAACCGCAATTATTCAACCATGCAATATTTTATGTAAGTCTAACCCACAACTTATCTTATATGCATTTAATAAACATATACATTAATGGGCGAAATAGATAATGAAAAATTTAAATTAATAGGTAAATTCCCTCCAATAATTTTACTATCTACATTCTTACTAATAAAATTGCAATTAATTGATAATTCTCAAAACATATTATTCTCGATAATAAATAAATCTTTGATTTTGACATGTTTTTATATATTAATTTCATACCTACTTCGTAAAGATTTAATTTGCTTATATAAAAAATTAAAAAAGAAATTATGTAATAAAAAACACAAAAAAATTTATACAAGAAATAAATTTTTCTTTATTTTTGTTTTTCTTACAATGATGTTCAATATAGAACTTTTCGACCTTTTTCAGCCTTGGGATTTGTTCTTGTAGGAAAGCGCCGAGGAAGGGATTTGAACCCTTGTGGTGGCGAGCACCAGCGGTTTTCGAGACCGCCGCCTTACCTAGCTAGACTACCTCGGCTTAAAATGGTATTCTATAATTTTTTCCCGCGTATACTGAACTTTCTCCTAGATATTCTTCTATTCTAAGAAGTCTATTATATTTTGCGCAACGTTCACTCCTTGAAGGAGCTCCAGTTTTTATTTGTCCAGATGAAATTCCAACGGCTATATCAGCTATCATTGTATCTTCGGTTTCTCCACTTCTATGGCTTACCACTACAGAATATCCGCTTCTATATGCAAGATTTGCAGTATCAATGGCCTCAGTTAAAGACCCTATTTGATTTACTTTGAGTAGTAAAGAATTACAAGCTCCTTTTTTTATTCCAACTGAAAGTCTATTTTTATTGGTAACAAAAAGATCATCACCAACAATTTGTATTTTCTTACCTAGCTTTTTTGTTATCTCTACAAATCCTTCAAAATCATCTTCTGCCATTGGATCTTCTATAGAGATTATGGGATATTTTGAGGATACATCTGTGAATAGATCTATTAGTTCACCAGGATTCATCTTTTTTCCCATTGCATTGTATGTATTTGTTTTTTCATCATAAAAAGTAGAAGACGCTGTATCTAATGCAATTTTTACAATATCTTGGTAGGATAAATCTTCAAGAGTTGACATTATTGCCTCAAGAGGTTCAGATATTTCCTTCATTGGGGGGGCATATCCACCTTCATCACCAACATTTGTTGAACTCTTTCCATATTTTTTAGCAATGATTTTTTTCATGTGATGGTAAACTTCAGCACATATTCTTAAGGCCTCGGAGAATGATTTGGCACCTACAGGCATTATCATAAATTCTTGAAAGTCAAGTTCATTTCCTGCATGCTCCCCTCCATTTATCACATTCATCATTGGAACTGGCAAGACATATGTGTTTAGCCCTCCAATATATTGGTAAAGGGGCATGTTAAGTGTGTCTGCTGCACATCTTGCAGCTGCTAGCGAGACTGACAAAATGGCATTGGCCCCAAAATTACTTTTATTTTCAGTTCCATCTTCTTCTATCATTACTCTGTCAATTTCTTTCTGCTTTCTAATGTCCATACCTATAAGTAGGGGAGTAATAGTTTCATTAACATTTCTCACAGCATTTAAAACTCCTTTTCCGCCATACCTATCATTTTTATCTCTAAGTTCTAAAGCTTCGTGTTTTCCTGTAGAAGCGCCGGAAGGAACTATTGCTGAACCATAGCCCCCTCCAGTTATAATTTCTGTTTCGATAGTAGGATTACCTCGAGAATCAAGAATTTCTCGAGCTTTGATATCTATGATCTCAAACATTTCAAAATCCTTTGCATTTAACATTAAAGCACCTTCATTAATTTAATAAATAGGTAAATTTTAAGGTTTTCCGTGATTATAGATAACCTTCCACTTAGAGAAGAGGATATTAATCTTCTTAAATCTAAAGGTTATGGTAGCCTATATCCCCCCCAAGAAGAAGCTGTAAATAAAGGGCTTTTATCGGGGAAAAATCTA
>JABLXD010000024.1 GCA_013178285.1 Methanofastidiosum sp. | reverse complement strand
AACGATTTTTCTTTAGTTATTTATGATGAAATTCATCTTATTGATTCTCCAAATAGGGGCCCAACACTCGAGATAGTTATTTCAAAGTTATCAGATAAAAGGGTAATTGGCTTGTCTGCAACAATATCAAATGCTGATGAAATAGCTTCATGGCTAAATGCAACGCTTGTAAAATCTGATTGGAGGCCAGTGCCTTTAAAGAAAGGAGTTCTTCTAAATGAAAAAATATTTTTTGATAGTGAAGAAAAAAACATTGACTCTGCAGAGGATCCACTTTATCAACTTTCTAAAGATTCTATAAATGAAAGTGGCCAAGTATTAATATTTGTAAATAGTAGAAGATCTGCAGAATCAACAGCAGAAAAAATTGCCAAGAAATTCTCTGTTGTAAATAAAGATGGAAATTTTTCGGATACTAGTTCCGGTAAGAAACTTGAAAAATTGTATAAACACAGGACAGGATTCCACCATGCAGGATTACTTTCCGAAGATAGAAAAAAAGTAGAGGAATTTTTCATTAATAATGAATTAAAAGTCATTGTGGCAACTCCAACACTTGCAGCAGGAGTCAACCTGCCTGCAAGAAGAGTTATAATAAAAGATTATTTCAGATTTGATTCTAATTTCGGTTCAGTAAAAATACCTAGAATCGAAATTACCCAAATGATGGGTCGAGCCGGAAGGCCAAAATACGACTCTACTGGAGAAGCAATACTTATTGCAAAAAGAGAAGAAGAAAAAAATTTTTTATTCAAAGAATATATCGAGTCTGAGCCTTTACCCATATCCTCAAAATTAGCGACTGAGGGAGGATTAAGAGCTCACATTCTTTCACTAATTGCATCAGGATTTGTTAAAGAAAGGAAAAATCTTCACAGTTTTTTCAATAGAACATTTTATGCGTTTAAGGAAGACCCAGAATTAATCTTCCCGATGGTAGACAATACCCTTGATTTTTTGATTGAAAACGGTTTTTTAGAAAAAGATTTTTCGCCAACACCTTTGGGCTCTGTTGTTTCAAAACTGTATATTGACCCTAAATCTGCAATAATAATGAGGGACGGTATACTAAGGGATAAATTCAACGATATAGGGATATTAAATCTTTTATGTTCAACTCCAGATATGCCAACACTCTATCTAAGAAAAAAAGAATTTGAATCATATCATGATTTACTATCAGAATTTTGGGAAAAAATTATTGTAGATATACCTGATTATTCCTACGAAGAAGCAGAATTTGAGTTTTTTATATCTCAATTTAAAACTGCAATGTTGTTTCATGATTGGATTAACGAAGAAAAAGAAGAATTACTAGTTTTAAAATATGGAATCGGAGAAGGAGATTTACAAAGACTTAGAGATAATATGGATTGGCTACTATATTCCTTAGAAAGAATAAGTCATATTTTTAGGAGAAACGTTTCAGAAATAACAAAGTTAAGGACAAGAGTAAAATATGGAATAAGAGAAGAATTAATGGATCTAGTTGAAGTAAAAGGCATTGGGCGAATAAGAGCAAGAAGGTTATACAAAGAAGGCATAACAAATAGAAAAATGTTAAATCTTGATAATTTACCTTCCATAAGAAAAGCAGTTGGTGAAAAAATTTCAGAAGCAATTATATTTGGAAAAGATTATGAAGAAAGAGGATTAAAACAAACTAAGATAGATGAATTTTAGAAAAAATAAACCATAAGTTTAAATAATATATTCTCCTATAAATCTTATATTCTAACAATTAATGAGGGGTATTTATGGATTTAATGTCCGGTGCTGAAGGTCAATTTACTAATAAGCTATTGGTGGATATTTCTGGTACGATAAAAGGATTTGTAAAAAATGTCGACATTGAGATGGTTGAAGGTAAGATTCTTATTCACATGAAACTCGGGCAGAGCGCCGAAAGTTATGGACTTTCCCGTTCAGAATCTAAACTTTTGAGATTTGAAACAAAGATAACAATAGTATCAGATGAAATTGTATCTGTTGGAAAAGATTGCATTATAGTTTCAAAGGGAAAACTTCCTCCATTAGAAGAGATAAAAAAAGCTAAGATGTACAAGGCAGAAAATGACAGCTTAAAATTAAAACTCAATGAGCTAAACGATGAGTTAGAAAATTCTTTGAGAAAATTAAAAGTATTAAAAGAGGATAAATCTGAACTTGAGTTTAAATTGAATAAATTGCTAAAAATGGAAGAAGAGTTTAGTGAATTAAGACTAAAATGTGCAAAGTTAGAAGGGGAAGTAGAGGGATCTAGAAGATTCATTCAACAAATTGAAAATCATAACACCACACCTAAATCGTCCCAATTTGTAAATCCAGAACGTTCGTACAAACCAGTTGAGGAGGAAATAGAAGAAACACTAGATCTAGAAAAACAAAAAAAGTTCGAAGAAATAATGAAGGATGAATTTACACTTTTTGGAGAAGAAGAAACTTTAGATAGTGAAATTAAAGAACAAAATAAAATTGAAGAAACAACTATGCCTGTAAACGAAACCCCTACTGATGAATGTGAAAAGCCAAAATTAAATTTAAGTGATGAAAATCCATTCAAAAGATTTAGTAAAGAATATAAAAAAGAGGATTAAATAAATTAATATATATTAAAATCCTAAGAGTTCTGCCCCAAAAATCTGTAAAAGCACACCAACTACTATAACAACAACGCAGATTGCAACTACTGCTTCAGGACGGATTTTTAATCCTCCTTCGTCTTCATCAAAATACCTGATGAGTCCGGCACCAGTTGCCGGCATTGCTCCCCCCATAGCCTGCGATTTTCTCTTTACCATAAACTCACTAACAAAAAAAAGTTTATCCATTATATAAATTTATCGTAAAGAAGGGAATAAAATGACTTTAGAGAGTATTATTAGACGAGATTTCTTAAAATTCAGCATACCTAGCGATAGGGCACTTGCAATAGAGACAATGAAGAAAAATGATATTTCTGAATTAATTGCATTAAAAGAAGGAAGTGATGTGTTCCTCGGAATAATAACTATGAGTGATATCCTCTCAAAGCCTGAAGAAGAACAACTTGCGCTAATAATGAGGAGAGATGTTCCAGTTATAAATAAGAAGGATAGTATTGAAAAAGCCCTCTCATCGTTTTTAAGTGGAGACTTTTATTATTTGCCGGTAGTTGAAAATGGAAATGTCATAGGAATTATATCTCTAAAGGAAATATTTCCCTTAATAAATAAAAAATATAAAATAAAAAACTTGATATCTGATTTCGTTGATCATAACTATTTCATGAGTGTTTGGGAAAAAACCCCCACATATATAGCCTCAAAAATAATGTTGAACTTTAAAGTTTCATTTCTTGGTGTTCTTGACGACGATGGTAAATTCGTAGGATTATTAGACGCTACAGACTTGATAAGAGCTGGGGAGATAATAAGTGGAGTTACAGAATCAGATGCAACAAAAGGTGAATCTGGCGATGACTGGGATTGGAACTGGAAATCTTCAGTATTAATTGGAACTAGTAATTTTTACTTGCCCAATAAACCAGTTTCAAACTACTTAAAAAAAGGATATTCTACTATTAGTCAAAACCTACCGATATCGCAGGCAATTGAAATGTTTCAAAAAGAAGAAACAAGATATATTGCAGTCATTGGAGATGACAATGCACTTATTGGTATTTTGAGGGATGTTGATATTCTTAAGGCTTTTAAAGACTTAATTTAGCCATATTATAAGAGAAACATTTATATGCAATCTTAAGACAACAACTTTAAATTTTGAAGGGGTATAAATGGTAGAAACCATTATTGAGGATAATGTTATAGAAAGAGTTTCAGAAATTGCTAGATTAAAGCTTTCTGAAGTAGAAAAAGAAAAATTTAGAGAAGAATTTGAGAGAATTCTTGAAGAATTTTCTGTAGTCGATGAGATAAATGTTGGCGAAAAAGAACTGTATTATGTGGTAGAAAATGTTAACGTTTTAAGAAAAGATTCAAAACCAAAACCCTTCAATAAAATTGACGACATAAAAAATAACTTCAATAAAAAAGAAGATGATTTTATAGTCGTTCCAAGGAATCTTTGATTCAGTGATATCATGTTTACTAAAGACCTTATTGAGGATTTATTATCCAAGTCAGTAGAAGAGCATCTTCATAAAAAAATTGAAGATATCCAAAGGAGAGACAAGGAAATAAATTCTTTTATTACTTTGGGGATTGAAGAAGCAGAAAAGTCTTCTAAGGAGATACAGAAAAAGATAGATGCAGGGAATCAAGGAAAACTATCCGGACTTGTAATATCTATTAAAGATAATATCGCAGTTTCTGATCTTAGAATGACATGTGGATCAAAAGTTTTAGAGAAGTATATTGCCCCTTATGATGCAACTATTATCAAATCAATCAAGAGAGAAGATGGAATTATAATTGGTAAATGCAACATGGACGAGTTTGCATGTGGGTCCGATGGAACTTCTTCTCACTTTGGTCCAACAAAAAATCCTCGAAATATTGATTATGTGCCTGGAGGAAGTTCTTCAGGGAGTGCCGCTTCAGTTGCAGCAGATTTCGCTGACCTTTCTATAGGTAGCGATACAGGCGGATCAATAAGATGTCCTGCAAGTTTTTGTGGCGTATATGGATTTAAACCAAGTTATGGTCTAGTATCTAGATATGGACTATCTGATATGGCAATGAGCTTGGAGGGTCCAGGGCCCTTTGCAAAAGATACATATGGTATTGCCCTTTTACTCGATATTATTTCTGGTAAGGATCCCCGGGATACTGTAACCGTTGAAAGTAATAAGTCATACCTCAAAGCAGTTGAAGATTTTAATGATAAGGATATCAAAAATATGAAAATTGCTTATGCGAAGGAGTTTTTTGAAGGCGTTGATGAAAAAATAAAAAGCATGATACTCGACAAAATTGGTATTTTAGAATCTGAAGGTGCCATAATAGAAGAAGTATCCCTTCCAAATATAAAATACTCTATACCAATCTATTATTTAGTCGTCTTCAGTGAGTTCTCATCAGCAATGTCAAAATTTGATGGATTTAAGTATGGCCATTATGTTGGGGGCCAAGATATAGTAGAAGCTGTTTCAAATACAAGAGAAACATCTATGGGGACAGAAGTGAAGAGAAGAGTCCTTCTTGGAACTTTTATTACCATGGAAGAATTTAGAGGCCGATGGTATACAAAAGCTCTCAAAGCTAGAAGTGCCATCAAAGAAGACTTTAAAAGGATTTTCCATTCTTATGACCTACTAATTGGGCCAACTATGCCCACATTACCTTGGAAAATAGGGGAAAGAATATCCGATCCTTTAGCTATGTATTCTTCAGACATACTTACTGTTAGTGCAAATCTTGCAGGTATTTGTGCTTCAAGTCAGCCTGTCGGTGAATTAAATGGCCTTCCTGTAGGATTACAACTTCATGCAGATAGTTTATCTGAAACTAAATTACTAAAGGGCATGAGAGCTGTAGAAATAGCCTGTGGGGGAATGTAATTGCAGCTTCATGAAGATAAATACAAAGATTTGAATTTAAAAATAGGTCTTGAGATACATGTTCAACTAAAGACTGAGCAGAAGATATTTTGTGAGTGTTCAACAGATTATATTAGTTCATCTCCAAATAATAATATTTGTCCCATATGTACATCTCAACCTGGATCAAAACCAATGGGAGTAAATGAAAAAGCTTTAGAAAATCTTCTAAAAATAGGTTTATTTCTAGGGTGCAAGCCCCATGAAAAGCCTTTCTATGTCCAAAGAAAACATTATTTTTATCCCGACTTACCTTCAAATTATCAGAGAACCTCCCAGCCGATATTAGCAAACGGTATCTTCATGGGCGTCGGTATATGGGAAATTCATATTGAAGAAGACCCCGGCAGATATGAGCTAAGAGAAGGTAAAGTTGATCTTAATAGGTGTGGAGTACCTCTAGCTGAAATAGTAACTGCTCCTGATATTAAATCCCCCGAATATGCAAGAGAATTTTTGAGAGATTTATTGTTATCTCTTGAGTATTTAGGCGTTATAAGGGGAGAATCAGGTTCTATTAGGGCAGATGTTAATATTTCCATAATGGGCGGAAACAGAATCGAAATAAAAAATGTTAACTCTGTCAAAGGTGTATACAAAGCGCTGAAATATGAAATTGTCAGACAGAAAGCAGTTTTACAGAGGGGCGGAACAATAACGATGGAGACAAGACATTTCGACGAAGGCAGTATGATAACTAAAACTCTAAGAAAAAAAGAGACGGTTGCAGACTATCGATATATCCCTGACCCTGATTTAGTTCCAATTTATATTGGTCCAGAGTGGCTCCAAGAAATTGAATCAGTATTGCCAGAATCTCCCCATAATAAAAAGAAGAGATTCATGGAAGAATATTCCTTAGGTGAGGAAATTGTGGACGCGTTAATATCTGACCTTTACCTCTCAGATTTCTTTGAAGAATCTGCGAAGAATTCAAATCCCCTTGAAGCTGGTAAGTGGTGTGCAACTGAACTTAAAAGAAGGTTAAATGAAAAGAACTTATCTGTTTCCACATCAAAAATTACACCTAAACATATCTCTGATATGATAGGTTTTATCGAAAGAGGAGAACTTTCTGTTAAAAATGCCAAATGGATTATTGAAGATGCTGTGGATACAGGCGAAGCAATACCTGTACTTATGGATAAAAAGAACTTCTATCAGATAAGTTCCGAAGATACATTACTCAAAATAATAGATAAAATACTGGGAGATAATCCCAAAGCAGTTCAAGATTATAAATCTGGAAATGAAAATGCATTACACTTTTTGTTTGGTAAAGTTGTTAATGAAACTGAAGGAAGGGCAGAGCCTTCAAAAACAATAAAATTACTTAAAGATAAATTATGTACGGTGACTTAAATGCTAAAAAGAACATGTTATTCAGATAATTTAAAAGATGGCGAAGAAGTTATTCTTTCCGGGTGGGTTCACGAGAGAAGGGATTTAGGTGGAATTAAATTTATTTTATTGAGAGACAGAGAGGGAATTGCCCAGATTACCGCTCCAAAAAAGAAAGTTTCAGAAGAAATTTTTAAATTAATGGATTCTCTAGGAAGAGAATGGGTTATTGCAGTTAAGGGAAATGTTAAATCTTCTCCTCAAGCCCCAGGCGGACTTGAAGTAATACCCAGTGAAATAGAAATAATAAACATGGCAGAGCCAAGTCTTCCTCTTGATCCCTCAGAGAAAGTTGATGCAGATATTGACACAAGACTCGATAACAGATTCATGGATATAAGAAAACCAAAAGTAACTGCAATATTCAAGATTAGAAGTGAAATATTGAGTGCTGCAAGAGAATACCTTTTGAGTCAATCCTTTATTGAGATTCAGACACCAAAAATAAGTGCGTCAGGAACTGAAGGTGGAACAGAACTTTTCCCACTATCCTATTTTGAGAGGGAAGCCTTTCTAGCCCAATCTCCTCAACTCTATAAGCAGACAATGATGGCTACAGGAATGGACAGAGTTTTTGAAATGGCGCACTACTTCAGAGCAGAGGAATCAAATACAAGAAGACATCTTTCTGAATCTGATGCTGTGGATATAGAAATGTCATTTATAGAAAATGAAGAAGATGTAATGTATATACTTGAGAATTTAGTTTCTCATATATTGAAATCTGTAAGTGGTAATAGAAAGAAAGAACTTTCTTTATTGGGAATAGAAGTTAATGTTCCTTCTACCCCTTTTAGAAGAGTAAACTATGATGAAGCTATTACTCTTCTACAAGAAAGTGGATTTAGTGTTCATCACGGTGAAGATTTAGGCACAGAGTCAGAAAAGGCACTAGGAAATATTGTTAAAGAAAAATATGGCGATGATCTTTATTTCTTGACAAAATACCCATTATCAACAAAACCATTTTACACTAACTTTGATGGAGATGTAGCAAGAGCATTTGATTTGGATTATAAAGGGGTAGAAATAAGTTCCGGCGGTCAGAGGATTCATAATGTTGAAGTTCTTAGAACAAGAATAAAAGAGAAAGGACTCCCTGTTTCTTCATTTGAAGCATACCTAAAACCATTTAGATTTGGAATGCCGCCACATGGTGGGTTTGGTCTTGGTATAGATAGGCTCATTATGCAAATGCTAAATCTTGAGAATATAAGAGAAGGGGTTTTATTCCCTCACGACAGAAGAAGACTTGAGCCATAAACATCTTTTATTTTTATATTATTCTTCTTTGTAAGTATATTATTCCTTTATCTTTTAATTTTGAATAAAGTTTATAAATTGTATAGAAAATGCATAAATTATGGGTGGAATTAAATATTATAGCACTAATAGGAATATTAATGAGGCGGGATTTATTCCATTTAAAGACCTTGTTAGTTTCAAAGATGCTCTTATGATGGGCCAGGCGCCCGATGCGGGATTATTTATGCCTGAGAGGATACCTTATATCTCAAAAGGCGAACTTGAAGATCTAAGGGGTAAAAGGTATTTTGAAGTAGCTCACGCAATTTTAGAAAAATTTCTTTACGTAGATATAGAATCAGATCATCTACTCAAACTATGCAAAGAAGCATATAATTTTAGAGTTCCAATTGAAAAAGTCTATGATAGAAAATATGTTCTAAGACTAGACCAAGGGCCAACTGCTTCTTTTAAAGATTTTGCCGCTAGAATGATGGCGCGTTTAATGGGGGCTTTAAAAGATGAGAAAAAACAACTAAATATACTAGTTGCAACTTCTGGAGATACAGGCAGCGCAGTTGGAGAAGCTTTCAAAGGCGTAAGTGGAATTAATGTATTTATTTTGTATCCTGAAAGTGAAGTATCTGGGAGACAGAAAAAACAACTTGATACAATAGGGGATAATGTTACAACACTTGCCGTAAATGGAAAATTTGACGATTGCCAGAATCTTGTAAAGATGGCCTTCCAGGACAATGACTTGGCAAAATTTAATTTAACATCTGCAAATTCAATTAATATAGGGAGGATACTTCCTCAAATGATTTATTATTTTTACTCTTATCTCGAGAAGTCAGAAGAAGGGGAGAAATTCCTAGTGTCCGTTCCTTCCGGAAACTTTGGTAATTCACTTGGATGCGAATTTGGCAGAAGAATGGGATTACCCCTCCATAGGCTAATAATGGCAGTAAATGAAAATGATGAGTTTCCCCAATATCTAGGTAATGGGAACTATCAAAAACTTTCTCCATCTAAAGCATGTATATCAAGCGCAATGAACGTTGGACATCCTTCAAATCTGGCTAGATTCTTTGAATTATATGGGGGAACAGTTGATAAATCTGGAAAAGTTTTCAAATACCCTGATATCAAAAAAATGAAAGAAAATATTTATTCTAGAAGTATTTCAGACCAAAAAACAAGAGACACAATAAAGAATGTATACGACAAATATAATGTAGTTCTAGAACCTCATGGTGCAGTCGGTTGGGCAGGGCTTGAATCATACTATCATGATAATGGAGACTACGGCCTAAGCATTTCTTTAGAAACAGCTCATCCGGCAAAATTCCCTGAGGAAATAAAATCATTACTCGGATTTGAACCAGAGCTTCCAGAAGCAATGAAGGATGTTGACCGAAGACAAGGATGCCCTATAAGAATAGAAAACGATTATCTTCAATTGAAGAAATTCTTAGAATCAACATTAGAAAACAAGTAATATCCGGCTATTTTTATTATTATTGGTTTTTAACCAAATATTTTATTTTTTATTACCGCAATATTTAAATGTATACAAATGTAATGAATATATATTATGGAGGAATAATATGGAAGGCAAAGGGGAGAGGATTGTTAGCCTTGACCCAACAACTAGGCATGAAGGGCATGCAAGACTTGTTCTTCATGTTGATGAGGAAGGAATAGTTGAAAGAGCATATTATATCTCGACGACAATGGTACGAAGTTTCGAGTCATTGACTTTGGGCAGAACTTATGAATTTACTCCAAAGGCCTCAATGAGGATATGTGGGCTTTGCCCGATATCTCATGCAGAAGCATCATGCCAAGCAATTGAAGGGGCATTTGGACTTGAGATACCCCAGGACGCATTGATATTGAGGGAAATTTTAGGTCTTGCAAGCAAAATGCAAGATCATGCACTTCACCAATTTCTAATTCTTAATGACATAATAGATGATGAGAAAATTAAAAAAGAATCCATAGAACGAATCCAAGAATTGAGAAGAATTGGTCAAAAAATGAAAGATATTGTAGGAGGAGAAGCTATTCATCCTTCTAATTATTGCGTAGGTGGATTTAATAAAAATATAAGTCAGAGAGCATCTGCAAGTTTGTATAGGCTTGTAAGAAAATATGAAAAAAATGCACATTTACAAAAAGATTTGTTTATAGAAACAATAGAAAAAAAACTTGAGAACTTACCAAATAATATTGGAATATCTAATTCAAGCATCTTGGCTACACACATGACTTATGGAGATAGGAACGAAATTAACATTGAAGCAATCAGAGAAGTAATACCTTCTAGATTTTATGGAAAAGAGGAAGAAGGAAGAATGACGAATACTATGATCCCTCTTTATTATGGAGAAACTGTTGAAACTGGTCCAAGAGCAAGATTCATAAAATTCAAAAGATTCTCGGGGGATTCAGCACTCTACATCAATGTTGCGAGAGCAAGAGAAATGTTAGTTATGGTTTATAGGGCTGAAGAACTTTTAGACCAACTAGATGTTAATGGCAAGACAAAACCAGACCATATTACTGTAAAAGAAGGAGAAGGTATAGGGGTATATGAGGCCCCAAGAGGAACTTTAATACATATGGCCAAAACTGATCAAAATGGAATTATGAGGGATTATAGAATAATATCTCCCACAACTTGGAATATTCCAACAATAGGAAAGGCTATAGAAGGTTCACCTCAGGAGTATGCTGAAGTCATTATGAGATCATACGATCCCTGTCTTGATTGTGCAACTCACTGTATAATAGTTAAGGATACCGATGGCAAAATACTCGAAAGGAGGTACATGTAATGGAATACTTGGACAAAGAAAATCTCATATTAGGATGTGGGAATCCTCTTTTCGGTGATGATGGATTTGGCACTGAATTTGTCAAAAAACTAAAAGATGAAAAAATTGAAGAAAAATATAATAATCTTGCCGTTATAGACTGTGGATCCGGAATATCTCCCTTTTTGAATCTTATTAACTCCTCAAAACATAAAATAAAAAACTTATACATAATAGACTGCGGAGATTTTAAAGGAAAGCTTGGTGATGTGTTAGTCTTAGATGGAAAAGAAGTACAATCTGAAGGATTCATAAAATCTTCCCACAGTATGAATATCCCTCATGAAATTTGTAATTTTTCTTCTAACGTTAAGCTGATATTGGTTCAGGGAAATGTAGATCCAAACAATATGGAGCTAAGGATGAACACAGAGGTCAAAAATGCATTTGGTAAAGTTCAAAGTGTCATTAATTCTTTTATGGAGGAATCCCAATGAAACCAAAAGTTGGCGTATTTCAATTGGCTTCTTGTTCTGGATGTCTTTTGTCTCACTTAGACACAGGAAAAATTTCTGATTTCCTAAATGATTACGATGTAAAATACTATCCTCTTGTAATTGACGCTCGAAAACCTCCCGAAGAACTAGACTTGGCAGTTTTTGAGGGGGCGGTAGGAACAATTGAAAAAGGACACATGAAACTTGTAACCGAAATAAGGCAAAGGTCAAAAAAAGTTGCAGCTTTAGGTGCGTGTGCCGTTACCACAGGTATTCTAATGCATTCTGCTGGAAATCAGATGCCTATGCCCGAAACAGATGCATTCTTACCAATCAGTGAATTGGTAAAAGTTGACTATGCAATACCCGGCTGCCCACCAAGCCCTGAGATCATAGAGCGATTTTTCGATGCCTTCTTAAGAAATGATGAGAAATATCTTCAAGCTTTCACAAACATTGAAGAAAATTCCGAGATTAATATCCGATACATTACTCAAAGAGCACTATGTATATCATGTGGACTTTGCACAGCCGTATGTCCTACATTAGCGCTATCTGATATTGAAGGAAAACCTGTCTTAAGAGATGAAATATGTGTAAAATGTGGGGAGTGCAGATTCCAATGCCCTAGAAGCTACATGCCATTAGACTACATAAATGAAACTGTATTTAAAGATGAAAGTACCTCCATTGATGAATATCTTGGCAGATATATGTCAATTTATACTGTAAGAGCTACCAATCAAGAGATATTAAAAAATGCGCAAAGTGGCGGAACAACGACAGCACTTATGAATTACTGTCTCGATTCACGTATAATTGATGGAATTTTAACAGGTGGGAAGGATAAAGAGAAATACTGGCTTGCAAGGTCCGCTCTTGTAACTGATTATGATGAATTACTTGAAACAACTGGAACAACCTACAATCTCTGTCCAACTTTAAACATATTAAAAGATGCCGCAACTTCAAATTATCTAAAAAATATAGCAATAGTGGGGCTACCTTGTGTTCATCAAGCAGTTAGAAAACTTGAGATATATCCATTGTCCCTTAGAAGCGTAATTGATAAGATCTCTCTCAGAGTAGGATTATTTTGTACTCACAACTTTAGATACAATGCAATGATAAAGATGATGGAAGAGTTAGGTGAAATAAGGGCTGAAGATACATACAAAGTAGACATAGGCGCAGGAAACTATGTGATTTACTCTGTTTCAGGAGATATACAGAAGATCCCTATTGACATAGTCAGAGAGTACGAACAAGAGAGTTGTTCGATTTGCCCAGACTTTACTGCAGAACTCTCCGATATATCAATTGGTTCAATTGGCGCACCTGAAGGATGGAACACAGTTATTGTGAGAACAAAAACGGGACAGAAGACCTTTGAAGCAGCAGTTCAAGAGGGGTACTTAGAACTTGGAAAGGAAGATAAAATACCTGTAGATATAGAACTTGTGAAAAAACTTTCAAAAATTAAAAAGAATAGAAGTAAAAAGAAAATAGAAAACAGGAAGAAATACAATCTAAAAGTTCCTTTCTAAATAACGATTAAATTAATTTTTTATTTTTAGTATTGTTTAACAATATTTAATTTCTAATTTTCTCATTGTCTATTATTATTAGGGAAAACTTTATATATTAGTATAGCAATAATAACTAATAATACTGATATTTAGGTTTATCATTAGCTGAATAATAGAGGTCATTAAAACATGAATACGGCTAAAATAAAATTTTTAAATATTCAAAAATCAAAAATCATCCCTGTATTTTTTATAATATTGATTTTTTTGTCTGTCATTTCGGCTAGTGAAATGTCCTTGAAATTTACCAATAAACCCAAAGGCGACATGATAATGTCAACGAGGTTAATCGATTACTCACAAGATTCAGTAGGTAAACTTCTAGTAACAACTGGATTTAAAAGAGGTGAATCCTACGAAAATGGTTACATATATCTTTTGAACTATAATGGCGAGGTAATCTGGAATAAAGAAATAGGCAATGTAGATAGTACAATGGCTTCTATAACTGATTCACACCCTCCTGGTGCTAGATTTTACCCAAAAGACGCTTATGGAATTGATTTCAACGGCAATGGTCAAAACGATATTTTGTTATTGACAGAGTCCCACTTTTATATCCTTACCGAACAAGGTATATCTAAAAAATATTTCAAATCTGTACCTATAAGTGAGATTAAGTCTGCAGATATATTTGGGGAAGGTAAAGAAGTTGCTTTATTGGCAGGTGTCAATGCAAGTATGATTAGTTATGATAGTTATGATTATATTTTTTCAACAATCGCAAAACCATCAAAGCCTCTTAATAGCATCACTTCTGCAAATCTAGATTCTGACATTGAAAGAGAGATTATCACAGGAGGTGAAAATATCTCGGGCGAAGGAAATATTTCTATTTACGATTATAATTCATCAACTACGCCTAACTGGACTAAGACGCACTCTTACATAACTGGTGCAGGCATGGCTATCAAGAAAGTCATTGCCACTAATCTTGATAATGGCAGCGAATATCAAGTAGGTGACGAAAAAATAGAAATCATTGCATTATCTGAAAAATATGTATACTGTTTCCATACAAAAGAGGGAGGTACCCTCCATCTATTATGGCTTTATCCAATAAAACAGGGTTCAGATCTTATAGTGGCAAATATTATTGGAGATGGAAATCTTGAAGTAATTGCAGCTGGAGAGAAACTCTATGTAATTGATAAAACAGGTGCAAGAGTATGGGAAAGTAATTTGGGTATGGCATTATCAAATGTTCATTCATCAGATCTTAATGAGGATGGTCATGGGGAGATAGTTGCAGGTTCTTCCTCTACATATAGATTCAATAAAGCCTATGGTCAGATATTTTTATTGGATGGGGGTGGCCACCTTTTATGGCAATCTACCCAGAATTACATGACAGAATATGTCGTCATAAAAGACATGGACCACAATGGAACGCTTGATTTAGTCTTAGCAGATTATTCTAATGCGATTTCAGGGTATGAAAACATGATGGCTGCAAATAAGGCAGATATGTATTTCAGTCAGGCCATGAACTCATTTAACAATGAGGATTATCGGGATGCCCTTGTATACTTTAAAATAGCAAGAGAAGAATATAAAAAAGATAAAAATACAAACAAAGTTCTAGAAGCAGATGGCTATATTCAAAAATGTGAACTTTTCCTGAACACAGGATCCTCATATGAGATGGGATTATATTTCTTTGATATGGGAGAATATCAGAAATCCATCTTATATTTTGAAGATGCTAAAACAGCCTCATTAAATAAACAAGATTTTGATGCAGCACTAAAAGCAGAGGAAATGATTGGAAAGGCAAATAATTACGTAGAAGCCCAAAATTATCTCGAAGAAGCAAATAAATATTTCTCTGAAGAAAACTTTGACAAAGCATATTCTGCATTTAATAATGCTCTTGTGATATATCAAAGACTAGGGGACAATCAAAAAGTTAATTTGATTCAGGGCAACATGTTAAAAATTGATAATTACAAAAAGGCCATAGACTACTTTGATATGGGTAAAACTTACTTTTCTTCAAAGGATTACCAGAATGCAAAGTCTTATTTCCAAAAAGCAAGCGCTGAATTCAATAATTTAGGAGATGTTGGGAAGGTTTCCGCCTGTGAAGACTATATATCTCAATGCACCCAACTCCTTGAATCCTCTAAAGGTATAAGTTCTACTAATAATATACTGCTCTATGGCGGTATCCTTATAGGATTTTTACTTTTGATAGTATTGCTCCTATTTTTCTTGCTTCTAAAGTAACCAAAATGTTTTTTAATCAATATTTTACTGTTTCATTATGCCCAAACTTTCATTAGGGGAGGTTTTCTCTGTTTCACGTCAGAGTTTTAATATTCAGGTACTTCTACCTTTCTTAATTCCAACTTTATTTTATATATTAATAACTTCATACCTATTCCAATATCTGGGCGAAGGCCTTTTATCTTTCCAATCAGGAGGCGAAGTCATAGCTTTTGTATATAGATGGGCGATATTTATAATAATTGCATTATTGATTTATTCAATCCTCATGATCTTTGCATTTAATCTTTCTTCGATCATATTGAGAGATTTTGCAACTATCGGTAAAAAAAACTATACTAATTCAATAAAAGAAGCATATTCAAAGATATTAAAAGTCCTTTTCGTAAATATAATGGCATTTATAGTATTCCTAACAGGAATTTTGTTTTATGCAGTGCACCCCATCCTTACCTTAATGGGATTCTTTCTTGCACCTTTTTTCTTTTTTGTGTCCCCTTCAATAATAATAGATAATCTGTCTCCATTCAAAGCAGTAAAAAATAGTATAATATTATCGTTACATTATACACTACCTTCATTTTTCCTGTTCATCTTATCGTTTCTTTTGTTATTTTTTACGCCGATGTCCGTTTCATTTATCTTGTATTACTTTTTTTCAGCAGATTTACTAGGTAAATTTATTATATATGGTATCCCAATATTAGAAATGATATTTGGAGCATATATTTCAATATTAGTCACAGTTTCATATCTTAATTACAGAGGTTATTAAATGCTCTACAAAGAGCTTGTCGAAGTATATGAAAAGTTGACATCGACCTCTTCTAAACTCGAGAAGAGGGATATTTTATCTAATTTCTTTTTAGTAGTTCCTGATGATGTTCTCCCTTTTGTAACTGGACTATTAGCAGGATATGTATTCCCTAAATGGACAGAGAAGGAATTAGGGATCGGCCCAAAACTTCTTTTAAAAGTTATTTCGAAGATTACAGGAATAGCAGAAAAAAAAATTGAAGAATATGTATATTCTTCCGGAGACTTTGGTGAGGGGATAGAAAAGGCAATAGAACAAAAAAAACAACAAACATTCTTTGACATAAAAATTGATATAATATATCTTATGGACCTTTTTGAAAAAGTGTCTGCATATGGGGGTAAAGGTTCTCAAGATAAAAAAATTAAATATCTTTCTGAACTCTTTTCAGCAGCATCGCCAGTTGAAGCGAGATACCTTTCTAGGACAATTCTAGAACAAATGAGGACGGGAGCTGCAGAAGGCATAATACTAGATGCTATATCCAAGTTTTCTGAAATTCCTAGAAAAGAAGTTGAAAAAGCATATTTGTTGACAAACGATTTAGGATTAATCGCACTTTATTCTAAAAAAGGAGCAGATGAACTATCAAAATTAACTGTAACTGTAGGTAGACCATTGAAACCCATGCTTGCCCAAATAGCAGGGTCCATTGAATCAGCCTTAAAAGATATAGAGGAACCGGAAATGGAAGTAAAATATGACGGGGCAAGAATCCAAGTACACAAATCCGGTGCCAAAATAAAAATATTTTCTAGGCGTCTAGAAAATATTACAGAAGCATTGCCTGAGGTTTTATCCGAACTTGAAATAACTTTAATTCCTGAAACTATAATATGTGAAGGGGAAGTAGTTGCATACAAAGATGGAAAGATAGCCCCATTTCAATATGTTCTAAGGAGACTCAGGAGAAAATATCAAATTTCAGAGATTTCTGAAAAAATACCGCTAAAACTTTTTCTTTTTGATTGCCTTTTAATTGAAAATAAATCGCTTATTGATTCACCCTTAAAAGAACGAAGAAATATTTTGATCTCTTCGATAAAAGAATCCGAGATTGTAAAAATGGCAGAAAATAAAATATCCAAAGATCCTTCAGAAATCAAAGAGTTCTACAATAAATCTATTGCCGAAGGCCACGAAGGTATTATGATAAAGGACTATTTATCCCAATACCAACCTGGCGCAAGAGGAAAGAAATGGTTAAAGATTAAACGTACCTTAGAAACACTAGATTTAGTCATAATAGGCGCTGAATGGGGAGAAGGCCGAAGAAAAAAATGGCTATCCTCCTTACTTCTTGGTATAAGAGACGACGAAGGTAAATTTTTGCCTATTGGAAAAGTTGCAACAGGGCTTTCCGACGATCTCTTTACTGAAATTACAGAACAACTTACGCCATTGATTATTGAAGAAAAGGGTAAAACAGTAACTCTAGTTCCAAAAATAGTCGTGGAAGTTCTTTACGATGAAATTCAACATTCTCCAAAATATGAAAGTGGTTTTGCACTCAGATTTCCAAGAGTATTAAGAATAAGAGATGATAAAGACGCCTATGATTCTGATAACCTCTCTAGAGTATATGAAATCTATGAATCTCAAGAGAAAACTTTTTAAATCGATTGTAAACTAAAAAAATAATTAAGTTTACAATGGGTGTATTAATGCTCAAATCCAAAGAACTTTCTCTTATCGCCCTATTTGCAGCACTTACTGCAGTTGGGGGATTTATTTCAATTCCATTTTACCCAGTACCCCTGACTCTTCAAGTATTTTTTGTTTTGCTTTCAGGATCAATTTTAGGAAAGAAATTAGGGGCACTTAGTCAGGTAATATATCTTGGATTGGGCGCAATAGGTGCTCCAGTCTTTCATAATTTCAGTGGAGGGATTGGGATATTGTTGGGGCCTACAGGTGGATTCCTCATTGGATTTATACCAGGCGCTTATTTGGCCGGTTTTTTCTATGAAAAATTTGCCAATAATAAGTTTAGATTCTTAGGACTTATAATATCGATAATTCCCATATATGCAATAGGTATATTTTGGCTTTCTTTTATTACAGGAATGCCTCTAGAAAAAGCTTTTTTAGTAGGTGGACTTCCTTTTATACCTGGGGACTTTCTAAAATCAATTATGGTCTTTCTAGTTGAAAAAAAAGCTAAAAAATATCTCAAAATTAAGATTTGATTTTTATTTTTTCAATTTATGGCGCTAATTTTGGAGGAAAGGTCACATTACACAACTTTTATAAATACATTTATAAATTACTCCTTATAAATTATATTATACTGTTGGAGGTATTCTTTGTCCGAATCTAAATTAGGTAAGTATAAAATGACTGTCCAAAACGTTGTTACTTCTGCTAACTTATTTAATAGAGTTGACCTAGTTAAAGCTGCAAGTTCCTTAGATAATATTGAATATGAACCAGAACAGTTTCCTGGGATGGTAATTAGACTTGACGAACCAAAGACTGCTACCTTAGTTTTCGGAAGTGGCAAACTTGTTTGTACAGGAGCTAAATCCCCAGAAGAATCTAGAAGGGCCATATTCAAAATAATTGAAATTTTGAAAGATTACGGTACTCCAATGGAAAGAGAGCCAGATATCGTTGTACAGAATATTGTTGCATCTGGAGATTTAGAAATGAAACTGAATCTTGATGACATTATATTAACTCTTCCAAACTGTGAATATGAACCCGAGCAATTCCCTGGACTTATATATCGATTAAAAGAACCAAAGGTAGTTTTACTACTATTTGGAAGTGGAAAAGTAGTCTGCACTGGTGCAAAGTCTGAAGAAGATGTAATTAGAGCCATTGAACGTGTTAAAAAGTCATTAATCGAAGAAGGTTTGGCATAATTTTTATTACACTATTATTTTATTTTATATGCCTCATTTATAAAAAATAATCATTTTTGGCATAAAGAATCCAATTAAATATCAAAAAATATATAAAGGATTTTTTCTTAGCTAAAGTAAGTTATCAAGTAGTGATTAGATGGAAAAAGAAGAGATACTTCGAGAGCTAAAAGCGGCAGAAGAAAAAGCAAATAAGATTATTGCCGACGCTGAAGAGGAATATAAGAAAAAGTTAATAGAACTTGATGAAGAAATGGAATCTCTACTTGAAAAAAAGAAAGAAGAGCTAGACAAAGAATTATCAAATGAACTTAAACTTGAAACAGATAGAATCCTAATGGAAAAACAAAGGGCGATATCTGAAGGTACTAGGGAAATCGAAAAAATAAGAGAAGAGGCTCTTGTAAAAAAGGAAGAAGCGATTAAATTTATCATTGATAAATTTATGAGGTACATAGATGCTATCGACCGAAAGAATGACTAAAATTGCAATTGTTGGTACGAAAGACCTCATGAAGGATACTATAGAAATTCTTCATTCCTTAAAGATAATTCATATTGTAGATTTTAAAGAACAAGACGAAACATTTCAAATTGGTAAACCATTAGGTGAAGTTTCAAGATTTTCTGAACTTTTATTGTCTCTTAGGTCATTGATTAGTACATTTGATATTAGGCCTCAGAATTTAAAAAAGACATACTCAAAGAGAGATATATCCAGAGAATTAGAAACAGAAGTTATTCAGACTGAAAATCAACTTAAAGTCTTAAATCTGAAAATATCAAAATTAACTTCTATAATTAATGAGATAGACAGACTAAAATCAGTTGGAGATTTAGAAGAAATCGGGCTTGAAAAGAATTTATTCAAATCCTTAAATATGGTTGTATCCTCTAAAACCGATTTGGAAAATAAAAGAAACAATCTCAAAAAAGAGCTCGATCAAATCATTAAAGAAAAATCCTCTTTTCTCCTACAATATGAGGATTTACTTTCCAGTGAAATAGAAAAAATGGAAGCCCCCTTAAGGTTTACCACAACAAAAAATACCTTCATGGTAGAAGGATGGATACCAGAATCTAAGTATTCTTCCCTCCATACTACTTTAGACAAGAAATATGGGGACAGGATTCATTTAGAAAAAGTAAAATATAGTGATGAAGAATCTGTTCCTGTTGAACTTAAACATCCTTCTTCTGTAAAACCATTTGAATTATTGCTAGATCTATTCGAATACCCTAAAAGCACTGAAATAGATCCGACATTTGCAATATTTATCACCTTTCCTCTTTTTTATGGGATAATGCTTGGTGACATTGGATATGGGTTAACTATACTTCTGTTTTCTTCAATACTGAAAATGAAGTTTAAAACTGAAGGATGGAATATGTTACTAGGGATATTACAATATTCCAGTATATATACAATTGCATTTGGGTTCTTAGATGGAGAATTTTTTGGATTCGATATATTCCGCCTCTTTGGAATAGAAGAGATATTTGGCATAAGTTTACCCATTATTGATAGGATAGTTGATTTCATGCCCGTTCTCATTATGTCAATCTCTATAGGGATTGTGCATGTATTACTTGGTTTAACATTTGGTTTCATCAATGTATTAAAACAACACGGTGTAAAAGAAGCCATACTAGAAAAGGGAAGTTGGATTATACTCGTAATATCTATAGTGTTTTTTGCATTGAGCCTTTCATTCACAAATGTTTTAATGTATTTTGGAGGGGCTCTTTTAATGATTTCGGTAATCTTACTTGTTTTAGGCGAGGGTTTCATAGGCCTTATAGAAATATTTGGTATAATGAGTAATATACTTTCATATGTTAGGCTTATGGCCATAGGACTTTCTTCAGTAGGTATCGCGATTGTTATAAATAGTATAGTAGTAGATATCGTTCTTCCAAAAGGCGGAGTATTTATCCTTTTAGGTTATTTAATTCTAATAGGTGGTCATGTAGGAAATATAATTTTGGGCATTTTGGCAAGTTTCTTACATGCCTTGAGATTACACTATGTAGAATTTTTCACTAAATTTTATGAAGGTGGAGGTATAAAATTTAAACCATTTGGTATATAAAAAAATGGACGAGGTGATAAGATGGCAGATTTAGCAGTTATAGCTGTAGTTATAAGTGCTGCAATTGCAGTTGGAGTAACAGGGATTGCAGCTGCATGGGCAGAGAAAAATATAGGATCTGCGGCTATTGGAGCAATGGCAGAGAAAGAGGAACTATTTGGTAAGGGATTAGTACTTACAGTAATTCCTGAAACCATAGTAATCTTTGGCCTTACAGTAGCATTAGTCCTACTATTCGTCATATTGCCACAACTACTTTAGGAGGCATATGATGGTAGTAAGTTCAGTAGCCAATGCAGTAATTGCAGATGCAAAAAAAGTAGCAAAGAACTATGAAACTCAGCTAGAAGATAAAAGAAAACAAAAACTATCTGAAGTAAATAGAACAATTGATAACTTAAAATTAAAAAAGAAAGAAAATCTAAAAGAAAGAATTACCTTTATGGCTAAGACAGAAACTTCAAGAACTAATTTAGAAATAAAAAGAAAAAGGCTAAGAATGGAGCATGATATCCTCGAGCAATTGTTGGCAAATGTAAAAAAGAATCTAAAGGATTTGGATTTAAAAGATAGAAATAAACTATTAGAGAAACTATTATCAGTTACAACTTTAGAATACATATATTCTAATAAACAAGATCAAGATTTTCTTAAAAAAATAGTTGGAGAACGCTACAGAGGAAACATTGAGTGTATTGGAGGTATTCTAACTGAAGATTTGTCTGGAAAAATAAGAGAGGAATTTACTTTTGAATCTATTGTATCTACAGTTTTTAATAATGACATCAGAGAAATTAGAGATATTTTATTTGGCGAGGCTAAGTATGGATTCGAGTGCAATATTCTCTAAAATTGATTTGGGGGATACTAATTATAGTTACGCTAATACTCGCGTAAGAGCAATGGAAAGTAAAATTCTAACTAGTGATATTTATATGAAACTTTTGAACATGGACTTTTCGCAGATATCTAGATTTCTCGGAGAAGTTGAATATAAAGAAGAAATAGATTCTTTATCAAAACATTTTAGAGGAGTTGAACTAATAGAGCGTTCTTTAAACAAGAACTTAGCAAATACATACAACAAACTCTTAAAAATGGCCGGCAAAGAAGCTGCAAATTATGCATTTGCAGTTTTTATGAGATGGGATGTCCACAACATTATCTCTATTTTAAGGGGAAAATTTGCTAAAGTATCTGATAAAGAGATTGAAAAAACACTCATACCTATAGGTGAAATACCTTTTTCTTTTATTCAATCACTAACTAAATTCCTTAGTTATCAAGACGTTATTAGGAGATTAAAGAAATTAGAACAATTTTCTTTCTTGGACGAAACAAAAGAGATGGCAGATATAGAATCAGAACTTTATAAAAATTATTTTACAAAAGTTCTTGAAAAATTCCGGAAAGATAAAAAATCCCTCTTTCTTAATTTTGTAAAAATGGAAATAGATATAATTAATTTAAAAAATATAATGAGAATGAGACGATATGGATTTACACTCGATGAAGAAGAAAAAAATGTAATTGATGGCGGCCTATATTTTAAAGCAAATAAACTAAGTTTTTTATTAAGATCCTCAAATCAAGATTTCTTAACCTCAATTAAAAAAACGCCGTATGGCCATATAATTGAAAAACATTTTTCTGAACCTACTCTCTTCAATGTAGAAGAATCTTTAGAAATTTTCCTGATGCAATATGCAAAAAAGCAGTTAAAAGGAGAGCACCTTTCTATTATCCCTATCCTTCATTATATTTATCTCAAAAAGATTGAAGTTGATAACATCAGAAAGATAGCGAGAGGAATAGCCTCGAATCTTGAGAAGGAAGTTATCCAAGATAGCTTGGTGATTTAATGGAATTTGGAGTTATAGGCGACGACCAATTTGTGTTGGGATTCAAATTATTAGGAATAAAAAAGAATAGAAGCATTGCAAATGAACAAGAATTTGAAGATAATCTTACTGAAATGTTTAAGGATAAGGAAATAGGAATTATTATTATTCAACCAGAATATTACAAAAATCTATCTACAAAAACAAAGTTGAGAGTTGATACATCTCTAAAGCCTACAGTTATAGTGTTAGGTGAGAAATTAAGTGACATATTAAGAGATAAAATAAGGCACGTAATAGGAGTTGACCTGTGGGGTAATTAATTTGGTTAGTAAAGGAGTAATTTATAGAATATCGGGGCCGGTAGTTACCGCCTTACATCTTGATGCTAAAATGAATGAACTAGTCAGAGTAGGTAAAGAAGGTTTATTTGGAGAAGTTATCCAAATTGAAGAAGATAAAACAATTATCCAAGTTTATGAAGATACTTCCTTATTAAAACCTGGTGATGAAGCAGTAACAACTGGAGTTCCATTATCCGTAGATTTGGGCCCAGGATTACTTGGTTCAATTTATGATGGCGTCCAGAGGCCTTTGCCAAAATTATCTGAAATTATGGGAGAATTCATTAAAAGAGGTGCAGAAGCACCCGGAATTGATAGAGAAAAGAAATGGGAATTCTTCCCTATAAAGAAAAAAGGGGACAAAGTAAATTATGGAGAAGCTATAGGATATGTAAATGAAAATGAACATACCAAGCATTTAGTAATGACGCCCCCAAATATTTCTGGGCAAATTATTGAGATCTTAGAACATGGCAATTATAATGTAGAAGAAATATTATGTAAGCTTGATAATGGCGCAATAATAAAAATGTACCAAAGATGGCCTGTTAAAGTTCCAAGACCTTTTAAAGAAAAAATGATGCCAACAGTGCCTTTGGTTACTGGTAAAAGAATCATAGATGTCTTATTCCCATTAGCAAAAGGAGGCACTGCTGCAATTCCAGGGCCATTTGGAAGTGGTAAGACCGTTACTCAACAACAGCTCGCTAAATGGAGCGATACTAAAGTTGTTGTCTATATAGGATGTGGTGAAAGAGGAAATGAAATGATTGATGTCCTTACTGAATTTCCCCAATTAGTTGATCCCGTGACCGGTGGACCACTGATGAATAGGACTGTGCTCATAGCCAACACTTCTAATATGCCAGTTGCTGCGAGAGAGGCTTCAATTTATACTGGCATTACTATTGCAGAATATTATAGGGACATGGGGTACGATGTAGCTCTTATGGCAGATTCTACTTCTAGGTGGGCAGAAGCAATGAGAGAAATCTCTTCAAGACTAGAGGAAATGCCCGGTGAAGAAGGATATCCTGCTTATCTTTCTTCAAGGCTTTCAAGCTTTTATGAAAGAGCAGGTAGAGTAATCACTTTAGGAGGTAAAATTGGATCGGTAACTGTCATCGGAGCAGTTTCACCTCCCGGGGGAGATTTTTCTGAGCCGGTAGTACAAAATACTCTTAGAATCACAAAAACTTTCTGGGCTCTTGATTCAAATCTTTCACAAAAAAGGCATTTCCCTGCCATTAACTGGCTCGAATCTTATTCACTTTATTATGATTCATTAAAAGAATGGTTTGAAACTAATATTTCAGTAGATTGGGACAGAATGAGGGCAGAAGCAATGGAAATATTGCAGAAAGAAGCAGAGTTGCAGGAAATTGTTCAATTAGTAGGTGCAGATGCTTTACCTCCTGACCAACAATTTTTATTGGAAATCTCAAGAATGTTGAGGGAAACTTTTTTGCAACAAGATTCTTATCATGAAGTAGACGAATTTCACAATTTAAAAAGACAGTTTGCTTTATTGAATGCAATTATAAGATTTTCACGTCTTGGAAATGATGCAATTGAGAACGGAATTGAAATAGATAAATTATTGAAACTTGAGTCAAGGTCAGAAATATCTAAGGTAAGATACAGAAAAGATTTTGAGAGTAAGATTGCTTCAATAAACGAAAGTATGGCCAAGGAATTCAAGCAATTAATGGGGGAGGCCTGATCCATTGAAAGAATATAAGACGATTACTTCAGTAACTGGGCCTTTGATATTCTTGGAAAAAACTGAAAATATAGGATATGGTGAGCATGTCAGCATTACTTTGCCCAATGGTGAAGTCAAAAGGGGACAAGTTTTAGATACTTCTTGGGACAAAGTAGTGGTCCAAGTTTTCGAAGGAACTAGAAATATTGATAAAAATACGTTTGTTAAATTTTCTGGAGATGTTTTAAGGGCTCCTGTTTCTCATGACATGCTTGGCAGAATATTTTCTGGCTCTGGAGATCCATTAGACGGAGGGCCAAAAGTTGTACCTGAGGCCAGATTAGATATAAATGGCCTTCCAATAAATCCATATAAAAGAGCACCACCCCATGAATTTATCCAAACTGGAGTTTCTGCAATAGATGGAATGAATTCTTTAATTAGAGGTCAGAAACTTCCAATATTTTCAGGATCAGGATTGCCCCACAACCAACTTGCTTTACAGATAGCAAGACAGTCCACAGTGTTGGACTGTAAAGAAAGTTTTGCAGTTATATTTGTCGCAATGGGTATAACAGAAGAGGAAGCAAAATATTTCATAAATGATTTTGAAAAAACTGGGGCGCTTGAAAGAGGAATTGTTTTCTTAAATCTCGCTTCTGACCCCTCAATTGAACGACTCATTGTTCCGAGAATAGCACTAACAACTGCCGAGTTTTTAGCTTTTAATTATGATATGCATTTACTAGTTATCATGACCGACATGACTAATTACTGCGAAGCTCTTAGGGAGATTGGTTCTGCAAGGGAAGAAGTACCGGGTAGAAGAGGATATCCAGGATACATGTATACAGATCTAGCATCTATTTATGAAAGAGCTGGAAGAGTACAAGGAAAAAATGGTTCAGTAACTCAAGTTCCTATCCTCACGATGCCCGGTGATGATATAACTCACCCAATACCTGATTTATCGGGATATATCACAGAAGGCCAAATAATTGTGTCAAGAGATCTCCAAAGAAAGGGTATATACCCCCCAATAGACGTTCTTCCTTCTCTATCAAGATTAATGAGTAAGGGAATTGGTAAAGATAGGACAAGGGAAGATCAAAAATCAGTTTCAGACCAACTTTATGCAGCATATGCCGAAGGAAAAGACCTAAGAGGGCTTGTTTCAA
>JABLXD010000023.1 GCA_013178285.1 Methanofastidiosum sp. | reverse complement strand
TACTTCCGTCTTCTAAATTAAATAAGATAGTATTTTCATTAATAGTATATCTATTATAATTAATTAGATAATCCAAATCATCAGTTGAGATATAACTCCAGAATAGATTATACTTTGGGTGTAGAGGTATACCATATTTTTTTGATAGTTCTATCGCTTCTTCTACCTCTGGAATTCTTCCACCTTCTAAGATATCTTTGAAGTTTTTTATATTCTCTCCTTTTTCATTTAAGGCCTTTTCAAAGTCTAAATTCCACCATTCTTCTACATATCCAGAGGGCAACAATAAATGATTGTTCTCAACAAAATCCCCATATGCAATTAGCACATCTCCTAGGAATATTACTTCTTCAACATCTTCTGGCTTAATGTTTTCGTAAGAATAAAGCCAATCACAACTTTGATCTTTAAACTTTACAAAAGGTGGGAGTATAGAATCTACTGGCATAGAAACTGTTGCCTTACCAGGTCTTTCAGTCTTAAGTTGAGTCCCTACAGCTATAAATCCATTCACAATTGACATTGCAGCTGGATGGTAACCCCAAGCAGCAAATCCGGTATTCCTGCTTCGCCCATACCTTATCCTAAACCCACCTTTACTACTTGGATGGGCTATAACTGGCCTTCCGGCAAGCAAATCTGAGAGATATTTCCAGTTTGCCTTTATCTTTTCATTGTTATTATCGCTTTCTTTTTTTTCTTCTTTCTTCATGTCCTTTAAGAAATCCCATCCTTCAAGTTCGAACACTTTCAGTACTTTTTCAATTTTCTTTGATTTTTGTATAACTCCTTCTGCTAAGGCAAGTAAGGCTCCGCCCCTTACTTTGTTTGTTTCTATTCTTTCAAGATTTCTATATCCAGAAACTTCTATTTCTTCTGTACTTTCTCCTGTGATTTCTATAGGTATGTTTGAGAGGGCAACAATAACTTCTTTGTTCGATGGCCTGTATTGCAAATTTGTTTTTCCTCTCTCATATAGTTCAATTTCTTCAATAAATCTTTGTATCTCTTCTTCAGTAGCTTTGTATTTAGAGAGCCCAAGCCTTTTTCTAATATAGTCTCCTAAAAGGACTGAAAGGGCTGCTGCTGTACCCCCTGCAGATCTAATTGGCCCTGCAAAATACAATGCTAGATAATCCGTACCGTCGAAATTAGTTTTAATTTTGACATCAGAAATACCTTCCAAAGGTGCAGATACTATACCTTCTGTTAAGATGGCAAGACCAGTTCTTACAGCTTGTTCTGCCAACTTTTCTTTTGAATTCTTTTTTGAATATTTTTCAGCAATAATCTCATCTGCAATGATAATGGCTATCTTTTCTCTGGGATGCCCTTGCATATCAAGTTCTTTTATTTTCTTTGCAACTCCCTTTGGCCCTACTATCCCCTCTATTCTTCCAGCCATATCTGCAGCCAAAGGTATCTCAACTGAAGGTGAAGGATCCAACCCTTTTTTTCGGGCCTCTTGGGCAATCTCATATGCCTTTTTGCCTTCACTTTCCAACGAGTTAAAATAAGATTCAATCAATTAAACAACTCCACCATCGTTACAAAATCCCATAATTGAGAGCTTGTGCGTCTTTAAATCAAATATGGGAACTCGGCCCGGGGTGGGCATAATGTTTCTCATCTTCTGGTAGTCAGTCTGTGCTTGCCAACCTCCAGAATTAATCATTGACGTTCCTCTATAATTCCCATATCCATTCACGTGAATATGTCCCGTGTGAAAAATATCTGGGTGATTGTCAATTAATAAATAATCTTTATCTTCGGGAGAAATAGGGGTCTTGCCACCATATACCGGGGCTAGATGTCGCTTTCTTAACATCTCTTTCATTGCTGGAATGGGCTTATCATGACCTATCCCCGATATCCCTTCAACAAAATCATAAACGCTTGTCCCATGATAGATTACAGTTTTTACGCCATGCATTTCAAAAAAGCATGGATTTGGAACCATATCTACATTGGGTAATTCATACAGTTTTTCAGCGTATTGCCTTTCCACAGGTAACTGGGGTTCGCTACTTCTTGTTGCATCGTGATTTCCTGGGGACATAATGATTCTTATCCAGTCTGGAACCATAGACAATAATTCATAAAGTCTCTCATACTGATCATAAATATCAAGTATTTCTAAGTCCCTCTCCTGATTGGGGTAGGTTCCTACTCCATCCACTAGATCTCCCGCTATAACTAAATATTTTACCCTAGATGCTAACTCCCTTTGTGCAGGGGAACCCATTCTGAGGTTTAACCATTTAATAAATTTCAAAAATGACTTCTCTAAAAATGCATTTGACCCAACATGGATATCTGATATATGAACTGAGCATAGATCGATTTCACTTCTAGAAACTTCTCTTGAAACAGGTAAATCTGGGAATTCAAACTCTTTTCCAAATATAATTCCGTCTCCAAGGGCGCCTTTAATCCAAATAATTTCATCAAGCATGATATATCTTACTTTTTCATCAAGTTCTTTCGAACCTGAGAAGAACACCTTTATTCTTCCAGTATCATCCTCTACAGTTAAAATAAGATTTCCTTTCTTTGACTCGTTCTTTTCAGTTATCATGCCTACTACACTTACTTCTTCACCCTTCTTTCCTCTCAAGGCTTCACCAATCGGCATGAAATCTCTAGTAGAAGGCCTCTCCCTAAACATCTTCTTCATTTTTGCATATCTGTCATTGAAAAGTTTAACAAAATCTTCTATAGCACCTTCTGATACATTTTCTAGTTTTATATTTTTAGTAAATTTAATCTGGGCTTCATTTTCCTTGGCAGGTATCCTTTTTCCATTAATAGATTTCTTTATCTCAGTTTCAGGCTCTTCTTCAATTTTAATATCTATTTTTTCCTTCTCAATTCCTAAAGGAATTTCATTCTTAATGTTATCTTTTAAAAAATCTTCAATATCATTACAATTGACAAATACCTTGCACCTTTCTTTTAAGAAATCAATTAGCTCTGTATATTTTTCCTTTTCAATCATGGACAAACTTTCAACGGAGCTAAAAGTAAGTATAAGATTATTTTCTAAAAATAGATTATTTATTTCTTCATTAAATGATGTTGAATCTCCCACCAAATCACCTAGGATCAATGGGATTAATTGTCGTAAATTAGATCTTCTTCAAGGTTGTCCTCAAAGGTCTCTTCTTCTTCGTACCATCCCAATATCTCTTCTTTTTCAATGAGTTCCCACTCATCTTCAAAATTGATCAGTATGAGCTCTTCGCCACAGAATGGACATTCTATATTTAGCCCATCCTTTAGCTCTTTAAACTCGATAACTTCCAGACATACAGGACAATCAATTTCCTTCATTTTATCCCTACCTATACCCATTCGCCTAATTTTTAAATCTATCTATTTTATTTTCAAAGAAAAATTTTGCCTTATCTTTTAAGATTTCTTCTGAATCAGGTATATACTCTAGACTATCCCTTATCCATTTTGGTATGTCCTTAGAAACAAATTTGTTAGCCACTCTTTCATCTAGAAATACAATCAAAGCTTTATCTGAAAGTAGCCTATGGGCTCTGCCAGCAGCTTGGCTTAATTTTCGGTGAGCAGGTAGGTAGTATCCATAATATTTCCCTTTTCCGTAAAAGACTTTTTGGTAATATTCTATCTGGGACTCTATTCGTGGGGTAGGTCTTGCGTAAGGTACCCCCACTATTATTACCGTGTTCATTTCATTTCCGGGGTAATCCCCACCTTCAGCGTTTCTGCCCCCCATAACGCCTAATAAAACTGCACCCTCTTTTCCAGAATGATTTTTAAAGTCTGAAACTAGCATATCGTTTTCTCTAGAATCCATGTTTCTCCTTTCTATAAATATTGGCTTATCAGACATTAAAGCTATTCCAGAATTAAGTAACCCATCTACAACTTCATAGGAGGAGCAGAATATACCTACATTTGCAGGAACGGAATGAATAATATCTACAGCTTTCAATGTTATTTTTTTGTACATATCTTCATTCCTGTGTGTACCCTTTGTAGTTACGCCCTTAGTTACAATGCCCTTAATATTTGAAGCTGAAAATGGAGAAGCAAATACTTTGAAAGCAGGATTTTTTACCCCTATGATATCAGAATAAGCATCAAGAGGCTCAAGAGTTCCAGACATATGAACAGTACCAAAAGAATAGTCTAAAACTTGAGTAGTTATTGGTCTTGGGTCAAGAGATAATATTCCAAGCTTTAAAGTTTCTTCATCTTTTCTTGTTTTATTTTTTTCAAAGATATAACAGTAACTTTCATTGCCCCTTGCATTAAACCAGTTTTCAAGAAATGATGCGATCTTGTAAATGTGTGATCTTGGCATCTTATTCCTCTTAAGGCGAGCCTTTTGAACTTTTTCCCCAACAGTCTTCATATAAACAATTAAGTCAAATATAGTTTTCTCAAAGTTCTTGGAAACAAAAGGGCCTCTTATTCCTTCCAATCTTGTAAAAAGATCTTGATAGGATATTATAACTTCCTCTTCTGACTCCAACTTAAATTCGTTTTCTAACTCTAAAAACACATCATAAAATTTATTCAAAAATTCAGAAACTATAGGCTCTTCAAATTCTATTGACTCATTTATTGCAGTAGTAATCGAATAAATTGAAAGTTGATCTGAGCCAAGATTTATTGCAAGATCTGAAAGATTATGGGCTTCATCAAGAATTAATATAATGTCTTCGAGTGTAGCGCCTATACCCTCTAGAAAATTATCTCTTATTTCTGGGTGAAAAATGTACATATAACTACAGGAAATCACTTCAACGTTTTGTAAGATCCCTTTTACTACTTCATATGGACACATACTCTCTTCAATGCAAAGGTCAACTACGTCTTGAGACAAAGAAGGTTTTTGTGAAAGGCTTACCTCGATTTCATAAGCCCTTTCTTCCATCTCCTTCATATTTTCATAGAATTCACATTTATTCTCTCTTCTCAATAATCTACAAACATGAAGTGCCATCGCTGTATCCAACTCATTATTTATGATAGTTGGGTGAAGACACATAGTGTTTCTACCTTTAATTGAAATTCCTGATACCTCAGTCTTCTTTCCAATTTCCATTAACTCTTCCATGACTCTATCCATCTGCTTATGGGTCCTGCAACAATAGACTATTTTTTTGCCAAACTTTTCTGCTATAGGTAACGCCGCAGATAAAACAGATATAGTCTTACCAAAACCTGTTGCAGCTTCAACAATTGGATTCTTTTTCTGAATTAGACTTGTTTGAACAAATTGGATAAACTCTTCTTGATTTGTTCTATATTTTTCATATGGAAAGAAAGAGTTCTCCATAAGGATAAATAATTCAATTTCTTAAAAAATGTTTGGATAGATATTTATAGTATATTTTTTAAATAATCACCATGTTAATACTTTCTGAAAATGATCTTAGGTCAGTCCTTAATTATAAAAATGTGCTAAAAGCTCTAGAATCAGGATTTGTAGCCTACAAAAGAAAAGGAGAATTTCCACTTAGAACCTCAATAGAATCTAGTGAAAATAAAACAACGGTACTATTCATGCCATCTTCTTTTATGGACAAATCAGGTGTAAAAATAATATCTTTATGCGAAAATAATCCTTCAAATAGGCTGCCTTATTCCAGAGCAGTTTATATGTTGGTATCCCTTAAAGATGGAGCTCCCCTTTGCATCATGAATGGAACTTATCTGACATACATTAGAACTGCAGTTACTTCATTATTGGCATCAAAGTATCTTGCAAAGAATAATCCAAAAACTTTAGGAGTCATAGGAACTGGAAACATAGGGGCATTTACTTGTGACGCTCATCTTTCACATTTTGAAATTGAGAGAATATATGCTTTCGATAAATTAGAATACTCTCTTAATTCCTTTGGGCAAAGATTACATTCTGACTATACTCCTAATATCGTTATTTGCAAAGATGGAAATGAAGTTGTATCTAACTCAGACATTGTTATCACCGCAACAAGTTCTACAACGCCTGTTTTTAATTCTCGTTCTGTCATTGATGGAACTCATATCAATGCAATTGGCGCTTATAAAAAAACAATGCAAGAGATTCCAGAAAGTCTTATGCTAAAGGCAAAAATACTTGTAGACACTATCGAGGGTGCAATCTCTGAGCCTGGAGATATTGTAATCCCATTGCAAAATGGATTAATCAATAAAGAAGATATTACTGAGATTTCAGATGTTATTCTAAAAAGAATATCAAGAAATAACTCTGATATTACTCTTTTCAAATCAGTAGGATTTTCATTGGAAGACATAATAACTGCTGAGCTCGCATATAACGAATCAAAGAAAAAAAGTATTGGAGTGGAAGTAGAAATTTAATAATTATAGCGCCCTCGCCGGGATTCGAACCCAGGGCTTCGGCTCCGCAGGCCAATATTTTATCCAGCTAAACTACGAGGGCAGCACAAAGGTCAAAATAGAAAGATTAATAAACTTTTTGGTAATAGGCTTCATTGGTGAGGCAATGGAAGATGAAGACATTGATAATGTAGTAGTTCAGGGAGAGCCATCACCTGAAGAGATTGCAGAGAGTGATAGAGAAGGCATCAGAATTGCAGCAAAAGAAGTAAACTATGATCTTACGCCTGCAGAAATAGAAGAAATCAGAAAGGCCATGCTAAAATCATTGATCCTTAAAATAGTTGCAGCCAACTCACTAGTTCCTGAAAATGTAAAAGAAGATGACTTTGAAACTATTCTAGCAATGTATACTAACGTACTCTCAAACATGCTCAAAAAATAATATTCTATTTTCTTTAATTTATGGGCATCTAGTAGCTACCTATTGAAATAAATTATAATTTAAGTTATTCAACTGAAAATTCAAACTCTTCTATTTGAGATATGTTATTTCCTTGAACTAAAAATACTAACTTGTAATTACCTTTTTCACATTTTGGATTGATGGTAACATCAAAATAATATGTTGACTTTGGAAATATATCTACCTTCGATTGTTTAATATCAATGTCTACACAAGAAGGACTACCTTCAACTGTAATTGAAACATTTTTTGCCTTTAGAATCCCTCTGTTCTGAACTCCTATCTGTATAATGTTATCAACATTTCTAGTTAAGACAGCACCTTGAGTGAAGCCTCCTCCACCAATATAGTGTATATTTGATGTGGGATTAAATATTTCAACAACTTTTACGTTGTAAAACATAGTAGGACTAAGTTTTTTTGAAGAAGTTTGAGGAACGCACCCATATGCGTATCCAATTGTATATTCTGAACCAGTTTTGCCATTAAACCACATTTTCAAATTTGGACAACTACCAGTTTCAAAACCATTTCGGTCGTAGAGAACTAAAGGAGTATATGTTCTAGCATTTCTCCATTCTTTTCCATCGTTACTGTGAAATACAGGAAAAGCTTCTTTTGTCCAATTAATTCCATCTATTGAAGTTGCATGGCCTATACCTTGGGCATAGTACTCTGGGCCTAATCCATTTGCACCACTATACCATAAGTGATAAATGTTATCTATTTTAACAACACTTACTCTATAAGAATATTTTCCATCCCAATCATTAGGATCTCCTGATGATATCAATACAGGTTTATCCCCATATCGAATCCAATATATGCCATTTGCGGAATATGCCAAAGAAGTATCTTCATTAGTTTGATTTGGAGAAGTTCCTTCACTTGATGAATCGTAGTACATTATATATTTGTAACTGAATACTTCATCATCCTTTTTATTATCGGGAGTTGTTGAACCAACATTAGTTCCAGCTGGATTATAAATAACGTAGCCAGGGCCATAAAGATGGTAAAAGTAAATGATTATACAGACTGTAGTTTGTTACTAATTGGAGAGAGGAATCACTTTCATGTTGTTGTATAGGCTGGTCATTGATCCAATTCACGCCATCAGTCGATTCTGCATATCTTATGGAATTGATCGATTCAAGACTCCCTCCAACCCAATACCAGATTTTATAGTTGATTCCTCCTCCTCCAAATTCGTTGGCATCATATAAGACCACTGGGTGGTATGCAGAACTTAATCCGTTAAGAACTGTTCCAGCTTCCCATAATATTCCATTCTCTGACTTTGTAAGATAAATTCCTCCTGACCCATCGTTATACCACATTTTATAGTAAGTAGAATCTCCATGGCCACTAAATTTGTTTATATCAAATATCACTGTTGGATAATATGCCCTAGTAGCAGGGTCAAAAACAGGATTAGAGGGATATTCATCGAAAGAAATATCTTGTGCCATAAAAAAAGGAATATTAAATAGTAATATCATTAAAAAAAACGAGGTATATTTCATAATAACTAGCAAATATAATTATTTATATATCTTCCTAATATATATTTAAATTATGGGAATCTCAACGATTTAACAAATTCTTGATTAAAGTTATCTTCAGCCGCAAGCTCAATATAGTCTATTTTTTTATTAATAATATTCTCTTCTATCCTTCTTTCTTTTGATAAAAGCGATATTTTTGCACCCTCGCCCGCAGCATTTCCAACAGGCTTTATCTTTTCTAGCGGCATGTCTGGTATAAGGCCAATTCTTATCGCATTCCTTATGTCAATATAGTTACCAAAAGCACCTGCAAGGTAAAGATTGTCTATTTGATCAATATTAATATTTGATTTTTCTAAAAGTATATTAATGCCAGTCATAATAGCCCCCTTAGCAAGTTGAATTTCTCTAATATCTGATGCCGTAATTGTAATGTCCTTATTGATTTCAGTATTTTCTTTCCATTCAATAACAAATTCTTTCTGCTTATTTGAAGAATTTTTTCTTATTCTTTCGTCATCTATGTCTATAATTCTTCCACTTCGATCTAATAATCCAACCCTTAACATCTCTGAGACTATGTCAATTATCCCAGAACCGCATATACCTCTTGGATTTCCATCATTAATAGTCTTATAAAAAGTATCAAAAGTTCCATCTTCTATATATGCTGATTCTATTGCCCCTGTCGAAGCCCTCATACCAAATTTTAAATGTCCCCCTTCAAGAGCCGGACCTGCAGCGCATGAACAGCTCACCATCTTGTCTTTATTTCCTAAAACAAGTTCTCCGTTTGTCCCAATGTCAATGGCAAGTGAGATTTCATTTTTTTTATAAATTTCAGTTGCGAGTAATACCCCCACAGTATCTGCCCCAACAAATCCAGATATAACTGGGAGCACGTGGATATTTCCAGATTGGTTAATTTTGATTCCCGTATCTCGTGGTTTTATATTAATAGATTTAGAGATAACTGGAGTAAAAGGTGAAGCAGAAAGGCTTTTTGGATTAATGTTAAGGAAAATATGGTGCATCGCTGTATTTCCAACAACAGTCATTTCGTAAATAGATTGATTGGGAATATTATTTCTTTCACATAATTTGTCAATCATTAAATTAATCCCATCTATTATAGCCTTATTTGGTATATCAACCTCATTTTTCATTGAATAAGTTATTCTAGATATTACATCTTCGCCATACTTTATCTGCGGATTTAAAATTGATTCAATATCAATTAATTTTCCTTTTTCGAGATCAATAAGATATATCACTACAGTTGTTGTACCTATGTCTACAGCAGTTCCATAAATCTTTTTTTCTATACCACATATGTCAATAATTTCATTATCGTACCTAATTAATTTAATTTCTGAGCCATATTCTATTTTGTTTGATAATTCCTTAATAGCATAATAATCAATTGAAAGAATATTCTCTTTATTTTCATTTTTTATTATGTCAAATAGACTTTCTTCCCCACCTAAACGTGGTTTTGGAAATTTTATTATTTCTGTTTTTACACATGGGTCTATTATTATCTTATTAGAGATACCCTCACATAGTATTCTTAGCTGTTTTTGAAGAGATGAATCGGGAATTTCTAGTGAAAGATTATCATGGACTTTTACTAGGCAACTTAGCCTTATACCTTTTTTTAACTCATCCTCAGATAGAATCCTCTTTTCTTCTGGCGTTATTTCATTAGCAGATTTAGGATTATCGAGGATTACTTTACATTTCCCACATTTACCTTTACCACCACAAATTGCTTCTATTTCTATTCCCACTTCACTTAGTATATCCAAAAGATTCGCATGTTTTTTATCTATTTCAATTTTTTTATTTAATTTTGAAATAGTGATTTTAATCAATAATTCCCCCCATTATGTTAGATTTCATTTAAAATAATCATTTCTTGCATCAATCATAGCAATACAATTTTTAATTGGGGTCATAGGAGCTAATCCACATCCAGGCGCAAGTATATCTGTTTCTTTCTCCAAAGCGGTAATACACTCTTCGTATACTTCATTATAAGTTCCACTCAATAGTGTATTTGCCGAAGAAACATTTCCAATTAGTTTTAATTTATCGCCTAAGACGTCTTTAGCTTCTTTCATATCAGTTCTTTCTTCAATGCTTAATCCAATAAAACCGCTTTCTCTGATTAAAGGAAGCATTGAAGTTATATCTCCACATATATGGAGAATACTATCTCCTTTTATTTTTTGTGAAATATTTTTGTAAATTGGCATTATTAAATCATTAAAATCCCTTGGATTAATTAATTCAGGAGATGCAACAGGGTCTAATACCGCAAAAACATCAGCACCTGCATCAAGCAAAGCATTTGCGTAAGAAACCATGGCGTCAGTTCCATATCTTAAGTATTCTAATAAACCTTCTTTTTCTCTAATAAACCAACGCATTAAAGTTGTAACTTCTACCAAACCACTTGCTATAGTAACTGGCCCTTCAGAACCGGCAATAATGGGCACATTTTCCCCCACAGCATCTTTGATTATTTTAATAGCTTCTAACATAATAGGTATTCTGCCTTTTGATAGTATATCTTCTGGCACTTCGCCTATCGGGATGGGTTTTCTTGAGTTATACGGATGGCCTCTTATTGCAGCTTGCCTTGTGGTATCTCCCTTTTCAATCTCACAACCTAAAGCTTCCAATAAAACTGTAAGGCAATACGGTATTCTTACAGCTTCAAATCCTATTTCTCTATGGGCACTTATTGCTAGCTGCGCCAATGCTTTTGGATTCCAATTAGCATCTGGCCAGTAGTATTTAGTTAAATTCATCAGATCTTTTGTGCCTGTTTGGGTGACAGCCAATACAGGAGCTTTGTCAACTTTTTTGCCATCCAGAGTTCTTTTTAATCTCTCTTTTAGAGTCAAAACTACCATAGAATCACCTTTTGAAATAAAAGAAAAAAATAAAATATTATTTATATACTCCAAATTGTCTAGCAGCGTCTAAAAATGCCATTGGTTTTATAGGCTCTGCCAACGGTGGAAATTCGCAGCCTGGGCACAAAATAAATCCTCTCGGATTATCCCTTCCCTGCTCAATGTTTTCTTTACATAATTGGACTACTTCTTGATAGGATTTTGTCTGTATCGAAGGTGGATCGACGTTTCCTCCAATTATATCATGGCTACCGAATTTTTCAATTTGAGTTTTAAGTGGAGTTTCGGGGCCAAATATCCAAGCATATATCCCTTTCCAGTTAAATGATTCCCTCAATTTTATATAATATGGTATGTTCAAATTCTGATCAGCGCATGGGTGCATCAAAGTTACAGGTATGTCTAAATCTCTTATTTTTTTATGAACCTTCATCATATACGGAAATGCAAACTCTTCAAATTTTTGCGGAGAAATAACTGTATTTGCTTCTACAGGACCTCCATCAAAAACAACGCATTTTTCTGGGCCGTACCTATTTGCAAGATATTCTATTTGATTCATATACATTTGACATACTTTATCTAATAATTCGTGTGCAGCTTTTGGTTCAGTTCTTGTCCATTTTAAAAACTTTGAAGTATCAGCAACAACTGCCGCCGCTGTGAAAACACTCCCTCCTTGGAATATTGCTGGCATACCCATTTCCACACAACGGTCGCATACTTTCTGAGCTTCAACATATCCACCAACAGGCTTGTCCGAATCCGGAACTTCAAGTTTTTCTATATCCCCTATTTCCATTACAGGATGTTCTATAACATAAGGGGCGCTGTGACCTTCTCCATATGGAAATCCAATCTTACCACCAAATTCCCATGGACCACAAGAAGCATATCCATACATTGGTGTCGACTCATATCCATATAGTCTCATGCACATAAATTGGGCTTCAAAACATTTATTCCCATCTGCATAGAAATCTCCTAAAGGCATACCCATTATTCTAGCAGAAAATCCTAAAATAAAAGGATTTACTGGTACTCTATCAGGTTTTTCACCCATTAGTACCGCATGAAATCTTTCCGGGGGAGACATTTTATCCATTTTATCACGCTCCAATTAAGTTTTTAGCTACCTTTACTGCTTCAACAGCATCCTTTCCATATCCATCTGCACCTATCTTTTTGGCAAAATCAGAATTTATAGGGGCGCCACCTACAATTACTTTAGATTTGTGATTCTTTTCCTTTAATTTTTTAATTACAGGCTCCATGTAAAGCATGCTTGTTGTCATCAAAGCTGATATTGTAACAAGGTCCGCATCTTCTTCTTCAGCCTTCTTAACAAATGTATCTACAGGCACGTCCTTTCCAACATCAATTAATATGAATCCTGCCACTTCAAGCATCATTTTTACTAAGTTTTTTCCAATATCGTGAATATCTCCTTGTGCCACACCTATAATAACTTTAGCAGGTTTTTTAGCAGAGGCATCAACTTTTAGATGCGGTTTCAAAATATCAATTGCTGCATACATAGCATCTGCAGATAGCAATATCTCTGGAACAAACATCTCCTTACATTCATAAAGATCACTTACCTTAGACATTCCTTTGTTGCATCCCTGCATTAGCGCTTCATAAGGGTCTATTCCAACTTCAAGAGATTTTTTTGCCAATTCTTCACTTTTGACTTCATCGCCATCTATTACAGCCTTCGCCAATCCTTCAAGAATTTCTTCTTTTGATACCATATACCCACCCAATATTTCAGAATATTTATTCGGTTAAATTAGAATTGCCTAACTTATAAAACTTATTAATGGATGGTGATGCCATCCAATAATTTAAACAACTTTTGTCTGATAATATTATAAGTAAACAGTCGATTATTACTTTGATGTCAATTAGGGAAGACCTTGAAAATACTATCATTATCCTAAATAAGTTAAGGGAAGAAGAAGGGGTAATCCTAGTTGAAGGCCAAAATGATATTCAATCTTTAGTAAATCTTGGAATAAAAAATAAGATCATTGCCGTTTCTCAACATAATATTTTTGATGTCATCGACAATATCCCAGAGAAAGAAATCATAGTATTAACTGATTTTGACAAAAAAGGAACAGATTTATTCAGACGTTATGTTAAAGAATGCCATTCTTCAGGTAAAAAAGTAGTCACGATTTATTATAAAGATCTAAAGAAATATCTAAAGAAGTACCTTACTCAGATTGAACAGATTTACCCTTTTCTTAAAAGAAGGGAATTAATAGACATAGATGAGATAAACTTTCAATAATTGATATCTAATTTAGTTAAGTTATCTTTTATTCTTTTTTCAAGGTTTTTTATTGGGGCGAGACTGATTTCACTACCAAATTCACCATTATTTGAATATTCAAAAGGATCGTCTAGATCTCTAATTAGTAAAATCATATAAATCACTAGAAAGGAAACAAGTATTACAAAAAATAGCGCTTCGTAAAAAGGCTCTATTTTCAAAACAAGTAATCCTATAATTAAAAAGAAAGCTAATGCTTCTGCAATAGCATAGGCTGATTGGATAAAAGAGGTTGAAGATATAACATTAATTCTAGTTATTAATTTTCTCAAATTATTCTGTTCCTGCTTCATTCTTGCAATGAAATTAGCTTGCGTCAATGATTCAAATTCTAAAAAATAATTGTTCATTTCATTGAGATTATTATAGACTGTGTCAATCTCTTCTTTTTTGTAAAGCCAATTTTGTATCGATTCTAAAAACTTAAGTTGGAATATAAGAAATTCTTTAGCTACTTTAGAGTTCTTAGATAGACATATTATGGACGTTTCGTCATGAATTGCTTCAAGAGAACATGCTATATCCCCAGGTATCTTTTCAGATTCTTTATAATCAGATAAAACACCAGATATTAGAAAACCAAAAAGAAATATCGTTCCGCCTACAAGGCTTGTGAATAAACTATTCAAAGAAATTGTTTCAAAGCCAATATAGTGAAATATTAATTTTATTAAAACAATAAGCCCAAGAATGGGCAGTACTTTAAAAAATAGATACCACTTTTTTTGTAGTATTAATAAAATATTTCTTATATCCACAATATCACTTATCCCCTAATCAAGATTAAAACGGTTCAATATGTATCGTAACGATTGTTTCTTGGCCCAAAAGTACTTTTACAGCGTTTTCAACATTAGTTGATATATTATGTGCTTCAGTTACGTTTAGAGATTTATCTACAAGTATATGAATACTCATTGAGTGATAATGGCCTACATGTCTTATTCTTAATTTATGATAATCTTTTACTCCTTTAACTTCAGATACTTTCTCGAAAATTTCAGTTTTCTTTTCCTCGTCTATTGAAGCTTCAAGCAATTCCTTGACGCTGTTTTTTGATATTTCAATAGCAACTTTGAAAATTAGTATACTTACTAGAATTGCAGCAATAGGGTCTAATATCCTCCATTTTTCCCCTAAAAATATTGCTCCACCTATACCAATCATAGTTCCAATTGAAGAAAAAGCGTCAGATCTGTGGTGCCAAGCATTTGCAACAATTAATTTACTTTCTATTTTTTTCCCAATATTTACAGTGTACCTATATAATATTTCCTTTGAAATAATTGAAATAAAAGCGGCATAAAGTGCAATTAGTTCCGGTCTAGGAAGGATGTTTCCTTTCAATGAACTTATAAGTTTTTCAAATCCTGATAGGGTAATAAAAAAGGCAACGACTATAAGCATCAAACCTACAATTGCTGTAGCTAGAGTTTCAACTTTACCGTGACCATAATTATGGGTACTATCAACCGGTTTTTTTACATATCTAAACCCGAATAAGACTACTATGTCAGAAATCATATCCGAAGATGAGTGGACAGCATCTGCAATCATTGCACTACTTTGCCCTACAAAACCAGCAATAAATTTGAAAATTGTAAGAATTATATTAATAATTAGGCCATTGAGGGTTACTTTGACTCCTTTTTCAGTTCTCTCTTCTACAGTCAACTTGTCTTTCATTTGTCTCACCAACTATTAGTAATGGCGATGTTAGAGAGACTACAGAATTTGTTATAATATTTTCTGTTAATACTATAAGTTCAGAAGCTATAATCTATAAGCATTGGTAATAAAAAGAAGTGCGGTCGCCGGGATTCGAACCCGAGTTGCGAGCTTGGCAAGCTCGCGTGCTAGCCACTACACTACAACCGCATAACTAAGAGTATTTTTCTACTCCTAAAAAATATATATAAAGGTTTTGGTTATCATTTTTTCAAATTTAGGCAAAAACTTTTATTTAATGATTCGTTTTCTAATCTGTGGAAACTACTTTTGTACTCTTAAGAGCAGAATCTTTTGATAAAATATTGACATCTCTTTCCGATATGAAGAGATATGGAGAGTTGAAAGTAGTTGGAAATCCAAAAGTAATCTCTGAAGAGTTCGCAGAAACACTTTTGAAAAAAACTTTAAAACAAGAAGTCAAAATAAAATTTAAAGCCAATGTTATAGCGTCAGTTGAAGGAGAGGGCGGTTTAATAATAGACAGACTTAGAAAAATTCACCCTCCTGCTCATATGATAGCTATAACGAATAAGAATGAACTCTACTATCTAGTTCAAAGATCACTAAAAGATTTTAATAATCTCAAAGGATACACAAAACCAAAGGTGAAATCATGAAGGTGATAGCAGCAGGCACATTTGATAGGCTCCACGAAGGGCATAAACATTTTTTGATCTCCGCTTTTGGACTTGGTCATGTTTATATAGGATTGACTTCTGATGACATGGCTAAAAAAAAGCAATATTCAGAGAGTATACAGGATTTTGAAACTAGAAAGAATAATTTAATTAATTGCCTGTCAGAACAGGGAAAGAAGATTAACACAGATTATCAAATAATAGAAATAAACGATAGATATGGTTTTGCCATTGAGTCAATGGAAGCAGATGTAATTGTTGTAACTTCCGACACAATAGAAGGGGCTAAAGAAATAAATGAAATTAGAGCTGAATTAGGCATATATCCTCTTGACATAATAGAGGTGGATTTAATTTTAAAGGATAATAAAAAAATATCTTCCAGTGATTTAAGAAAGGAAGAAAATGATTAATCTTTTCTCCAGAAGTCTCCTTTGTAAGCATTTGTTGCAGGGCATCCAAGACACCTTCCTGATTTGTAGTAAGGACATCCCTCACAATCAAGTTCGCATCCTCTTTCCCCCTCTAAAGTTATTCTAACTGGCATTACAAGATCTTTTACAGGGCTTACAATAATATTGAAGTCAACTTCCTTTACATCAGGATTCAATCTTAAGTGGTAGTCAACAATTGATTCAAGCGTAGCAATATTTTCTCCCATGAAAAGAAGCGTCATATTATATTTTCCCGATACCATTAAAGCATTAATGAAGAAGGGGCATTTGGAAAAAGTATCAATTATGTTCTGTGAGTTTTTCGCCGCTATTTCAACTTTAGCAAGGAAAAGATTAACCTTCTTGAAGTTCATACCTACAATATGTGAAAGTATTCCTCTATCCTTCAGTTTTTTGATTCTCATCCCAACTGAAGGTTGTGAGAGCCCAATTATTTCGGCAATCTCACTTTGTGATATTTCAGGATTTTTTTGAAAAAGTGTTATTATTTGTCTATCCTTCTCATCTAGTCGGACATTACTATTCATATGATCACCTTATACTATAAGATATACTTATATACTAATAAATCTTTCTATACAATATATTAATAATTATATTGACTTATATCTTATTTGAGCATAACTATATAAAATTAAGTCATTATCTTAGTAGAGGCGTGTTTTATGGACGGCGTTTTAAGATTTGGCGTTTCAATACCTCCAGACCTTTTGGATAAGTTCGATAAAATAATTGAATCAGAGGGCTATGATAGTCGTTCTGAGGCAATTAGAGATATGATAAGGGGATACATTGTTAAACGTCAGTGGATTTCAGGCGAAGAAGACGCTGTTTGCACAATCTCCTTGGTATACGATCACACAAAAAGAGGGATCGCTGAAAAGATAACAGATGTTGAACATCACCATATAAAAGAGATTGTAACAACTTCTCATGTTCATCTTGATGAAGAAAACTGTCTTGAAGTTATTATAATTAAAGGTAACAGTGAAAAGATAAGGGACTTTGCTAGATACCTCTTGTCAATTAAAGGCATAAAACACGGGGACTTTATTATAGTTTCTACAGGAAAAGGCATTGAGTAGAGGATTTAATGAAAAAGATTATAATCACTGCTTTTTTCATCTCGTTATTAATTTTGATTAGCTATTCTGAACTTTTCAATAAAGCAGAGATTAAAGGAACTTATGTTTTATTTACCGTGGATACAGAATATGACTTTCCTCCAGTGCTTGATACTGAAATTGGTCTTGATCAGGGTATTCCAATCCTACTTTCTATTTTTAAGGAACATAATGTAAAAGCCACTTTTCTTGTAACGGGGGAAGTAGCAGATAATAGACCAGATATATTAAATAAAATATATCAAAATGGCCATGAAATAGGTTCTCACAGCTATCATCATAAATCTATCAAAGCCCAGACTGCAACAGAGATACAAAATGAGATAACCCTCTCAACAAAAGCAATTGAAAATGTAATAGGAGAACGTCCAGTTTCATTTAGAGCTCCAGGCCATAGTGCATGCAATGATTTAATGACTATACTCCACGAAAATGGGTATCTAGTTGAAGCGTCTGCTGACAAAATAAATTATTATCCTTATCACCCTGATGAAAACGACTGGACTTTGGAAGGGAATATGAGCATTCTTAGAGTTCCAGTTTCACATACTCCTTCATATTTTTACCCCCCAACTACATACAATCGATCGTGGATTGATTGTTTCAATAAGGTAGTAAGTTCACAATCAGACAAAAACCCAAAAATTGTAGTTATAGGACTTCACCCATGGGAGCTAGTTGAAATAGAAGCGCCAGAAGAATATCAAAGCTATACTAGGGTTTGCGGAAATTATACCATTGAAAATCTGACTTCTCTCTTGGACTATTTAGATGGGCAAGATGTAACCTATGTTACTTTAGAAGAGCTTTATTATATATTAAATAGCTAATTTAGAGGGCGCCTTCTCTTAACTTATCTTCAATTTTTAGAATTTCCTTTATTCTTTTTTCTCCATTAATTTCTTTGATATATTTCTTTGTTTCAACAGGTACTAGGTCTCCCCAATTTTTTCCTTGAGAAATCAAATTTCTAATAATTGTCCCATTATACCCTTCTTTTTGGTAGAAATTAAATTGAGATACTTTGTAGCCTCTCTTTTCCCAAAGCAATCTTACTAAAGTATTATTTGTATAGACTTTATCAAAGGAAGGAAATGAATCTATAATATTCTCAACCCATAAAGAATTATTTTCTATATTCGGACTTGATAATACTATTACTTTATCTCTTATATCCCTCACAGAGCGCAAGATCATCTCAATCCTTTCCCCACAAGAAAAAGGATTTGAAATAGAATAGGAAAATTGAGATGCTGCAACACAAATAATGACTTCATCTTCAACTTTGAGAATGTCCTTTATTGCATTATAATGGCCTTTATGAAATGGCTGGAATCTTCCTATAAATAGACCTCTACTCATTACATCACTTCATACTTTCAAACAAAGAGGCTATCATCACTGGCAATATTACCGTTGCATCTCCTTCTAAAGTGATGAATTCTGCATCTTCTCTTACCTTTCCCCAAGAAATAGCCTCTCTTATCCTTGCTCCTGAAAGTGAGCCATCCCACTCTGGTGCTGTTGTTATATAGACTGCATAATCAAGACCACCTCTGAATTGATTCCACCATATTGTATGGTGTTTTGATATGCCCCCTCCAATCATCAATGCACCAGTTTTATCAGAAGAATATATGAAGTCGCTTATTACATCTTCGTCTTTCATGATATTTAGATTGAAATCTTTGTGACCATCTTGCCAGAAATAATAAAGTTGCCAACCCCACGATCCATCAAGAGGCCCAGGAAGTATCATAGGTATCTTATTTTTATAACACCAATAGACAATTGAATCTTCTTTATTTTTTTCTTCCTCTAGAGATTTTCCAAACTCCCATATCAGTTCATGGGTGGAAATATCCCTAACACCTTTGCCGTATAGTTTTTCTATGATTTCTCTTACTTTCTCTTCGAGGATCTCTGAATATGATTCGTTAGGTATTAATACATTACCCTCCCGGTTTATCCCTTCCTTGTGGAGCTCCTTATCGTCCATTTCAAATGACCCGTGGTAATAGTTTCTATATATCCTTGCAATGTCATGGTCTAGAGTCCCAGTTGTAGTTATTATCATATCAAATATTTTCCTTTTCACAAGTTCTTTGATTATACCTCTCGTCCCTGTTGCAACTAAAGAAGCAGGAAAAGAAAGAATCCTTTTACAATCTTTGTCTTTTACCATATTTTCTAAAATTTGAGAGCCATCCCCCACCTTTTTTGCAACATAGCCGCCCGAAGAAGTCATCTGAGAAGTAAGATCCTTCATTGTCTTTATTTTAGTAAGGTCAATATCCTTTACAATTTCTCTTTTCATAACTATAACGTGATTAAATTATCTTAAATAACTTTTCAATAACTTTAAATACCTTTTATCTATCTCATTTTTATGGAGTTTAATATTCTCATCTGTGGAGTAGGAGGACAAGGAACAATTCTTGCATCATATGTTCTTGGAAATGCAGCACTAAAAGAGGGGCACAAGGTAAGACTAGGAGAAATCCATGGAATGGCTCAAAGAGGAGGTTCTGTTGTTTCTCATGTAAGGATGGGCGATGAGGTCTATGGATCTGTTATCCCACAAGGTAAAGCAGACATAATAATCGCGTTTGAACCCCTTGAAGCCTTAAGGAACATATCCTATCTCAAAAAAGATGGAAAGGTAATATTAAACACTGAAAGGATAAATCCAATCACTGTATCACTTGGGGAATCTGATTACCCGCCTATAGATGAGATATTGTTCAATCTTTCAGAAAAAGGAAAAGTTTATCATTTTAATGCAACTGAAATTGCAAAAAGTGTTGGTAATCAGGTAACAATGAATATGGTTATGATGGGGGCTTTGTCACTTCTAGAGACTCCAATAAAAAATGAAACTCTTTTAGAAACAATAGTGTCAGTTCTTTCAAAAAAGGCTGAGATTAATCTCAAAGTCTTTGAAGCTGGAAGGAAAAAGATGGAGAGTTTAATTTAGATTTGCTATTATAGTTTCTCCTGCTTTTACTCTATCTCCAACTTTTACCTTGGTTGAATAATTTAATGGGTAGATAATAACCGCTTGAGAACCGAGTTTTATCCTGCCTATTCTCTCTCCCATTTCTAAAATATCTCCCTTTTTAACGTAACAGTCAATTCTCCTCCCTAGAGTACCTGCAATCTGAACTGTAATAGTTCTTATTTCTCCATCGATAATGACTATGTTTCTCTCATTTTCTGTAATGACTTCACCAAAAGCAGGCAGATGCCCTCCTTTAACATAAATAGTATCTGTCACTTGACCAGAAATGGGGGCCCTATTCACATGAATATCAAAAGGCCCCATAAAAATAGAAATCATAGCATAATTTCCTTCTATGATTCCTTTTAACTCAGGAAGATAAATTATTTTACCATTTTTTTCAGTAAAAGGAATACCATCACTTTTGATCGTATCTATAGATATAATTTTTCCATCGGCAGGAGATAAAATAATTCCGTTTTCTATAGGTATATTTCTTTGAGGATCTCTGTAAAAAATAATACCAAAAAGAATAAGCCCTACTATAATTAAACTTATGATTATAACTGCATTTTTCTTAAAATGGGACACCACAAATGTTAAAAACATAGGTATTTATTTAAAATTAATCGTGATTGGTGTTCAACTAACGAAAACTATTATAAGCTATAGATATTGAATATTGTTTGTTAGACCTAGAGGTGGTCCCATAGTCTTCATAGAAAAAGTTACAATGAAAGGATTCAAATCCTATGGTAATAAAACACTTACTCTTCCTATCTCCAAAGGGTTTACCTGTATAGTTGGCCCGAACGGAAGTGGGAAGTCAAATATTACTGATGCAATTTGTTTTGTTGTTGGAAGAATATCTGCAAAATCGATGAGGGGAGAGAGGCTCTCTGACCTTATATTCAATGGCACAGAAGATGAGAAAAAAGCGGAAGAGGCAATAGTTTCTATCACTTTTAATAATGAGGACGGCGGATTTCCAATAGAAGAAAAAAAAGTTGTCATATCTAGAGCCGTTAATTCTAAAGGAGAAGGAGAATATAGAGTAAACGGAAAAAGAGCAACAAGGTCTTATGTTCTAGATATATTTTCTTATGTGGGTGTAAGGCCGGATGGCCATAATATCGTCATGCAAGGAGATATTGCTCATTTTATTAATATGAATCCTGTGGATAGAAGAGGCATAATAGAAGAAATATCTGGCATCGCAGAGTTCGATGACAAAAAAGACAAGGGATTAAGGGAGCTTGAAAAAGCACAAGAAAATATCACAAGGGTTGAACTTGTTATTTCTGAAGTAAAAAATCGTCTTGATAGGTTACTAAGGGATAAAAAAGACGCTGAGAGGTATCAAGAGATTGATAAAGAAATAAAAAATAAATGGGCCCTTTATTACCACAGTAAATTAAAAGATTTAGAGGATACAAAGACTAAACTTGAATCCAATATAGAAAAAGGTCAAAAAGATATTGAAGAATTAAGAGCCTTAGTTTCTAAAATTATCCAAGATATCGCCAATAAAGAGAAAGAACTACTAGAACTAGATGATGAGTATAATCGCAAAATGGAAATGGATAGTATCAATATAACGAGAGAAATTGAAAAAATTAAAGGTAATATCTCAACTATAAATCAATCTATAGAATACGAAAAAAAGGAACTTTTCTCAGTTAAAAAAGAGATAGATGAAGTAAATAAGGAGATATCCAATAACGAACAAAAAATCAAAGAGCTTCTAGAAAATAAATCAAAACTTGAAAAACAAAGCGCAGAAGTTGAATCAACTATCAAAAATAAAGAAGCCGAATATAGAAAACTCCTTGACTCGCTATCTGGAAAAGATGGGATGTTCTTAAAGATAAAAGAAAGCTTACTTGAAGTCGACAGAAAATTAGAAAAAAATAGAAAAGATTATCTTTCTTTGAACAAAGAGCTAGATTCGTACAATGCGTCTGTTTCAATCCTAGAACAAGACACCAAAAGAATCAACTCAGATATCAAAAAAATAGATGATAAGCTGACTGATATTGAGAAAAAAGTAAAAGAAAAAGAATCAAGTTTCTTAAATTATGAATCTAGCATAAAAAACAATGCCAATGAAAATAATACACTTACACAAAAATATCAATCTCTAAAAACTGAGTTAAATAAGTTAGAAATAGATTCAAAACAGGCCCTATCTCAGTATGAGAACTTAAAGGCAAGAATAAATGTAAAAAAAGAAGTCCAAAGCGATATTACAGGTGGACAAAAGGCAATAGCTGAAATTTTGAAAGCCAAAAAAGATAAATTAATACCTGGAATCTATGGGACCATATCAGAACTTGGAACTACAAAAGAGGAATATAGCCTTGCCTTGGAAGTTGCAGCAGGATCAAGACTTACAAATATAGTTGTAGAGGACGACAATGTTGCGAGAGAATGCGTTAAATTTCTTAAGAATCTAAAAGCTGGGCGTGCAACATTTTTACCTTTAAACAAACTAGTTACGCCTAAAATAACAAATGCACCAAAGACAAAAGGCGTTGTTGGGCTTGCCATAGAACTTGTTTCCTTTGATGAAAAATTTAGAAAAGCGTTTGAATATGTATTTGGAAGAACTTACATAATTGATAATATTGATGTTTCTAAAACTATTGATAATACTAGACTTGTCACACTTGATGGTGACTTAGTAGAATCTTCAGGGGCAATAACTGGAGGTTATTATACCCGGAAGAAATTTTCCGTTTCATTTAACATTGAAGAAGACAATTTGTCCCTGAAAGATCTTGAAAAGAAGCTATCAGAATATGATTCAAGAAAACAATCACTTAAAAAAGAAATTGAAAAATTGGAAGAAGATTTGAAGGGCCTTAGTATAAAGAAAGCAGAATCGTCTTCTGAGATTACCACAATTAATAGAGAAAAGGAAGAATTAGTAAAAGAAAAGAGCTCTTTACAAAAAGAAAAACAATCTTTAGGAAAAACAATTGAAGAATTAATTAATAAACTTGAAAAACAAAAAAGCCTATCTTCCGAGACAAAACAAAAAATTGAACCAATATCTATCGAAATAGCAAATCTTGAGAAAGAAAAAGCGAAAGTTGAGAAAGGCATAGAAGATTCCACGACAGGTGAAATAGGAGAAGCTCTTGAAATTGACCTTACAGATCTTAGAAGTAAATATTCAGAGATGACTTCACAAATATCCTCAATTAATTCAACTCTTGAATACCTTAAACAATCAAATATTAAATCTTCTGAAAAAATCGACTTAAGAAAACCACAAGAAGATTCAATTTTGAAGAAATTATCCGAATTAGATGATAACTTAAAGGAGATTAATGGAATACTCAAAGAAAAGGAAAAAGAAGACGCTTCAATCAAAAAAGAATTATCAACATTTAATCAAAAAAAGAAGAGTCTTGCAACAGATACATCTGATCTAAGAATTAAGAAAGATATCAAAACAGAAAAAATCTCTAAATTAGACTCTGACCTTAATTTATGGATTTCAGAAAAAAAGTCCATAATTGAGGATATAGCAGAATTCTCTAGACATGCTTCAGATTATGAAGTTCCCCAGGAATTTTCAAAAAATCCCGATAAAGTAAAACTTGAGATTGAATCTTTGGAAAAAGAAAGAGAAAAACTAATGCCAATTAATATGAGGGCAATCATAGAATATGAAGAAGAGGAAGGAAGATACAATACTCTAAAACTTAGGAGGGATACACTCCTTGAGGAGAAGAATGCAATTCTTAACTTCATAGGTGAAGTAGAAAAAGAAAAGTCTGAAGTTTTCCTGAAAACTTTTAATGAGATTGCTTCAAACTTCTCAGAGATATTTTCAGATATATCCCCAGAAGGTACAGCACAACTTCTTCTTGAAAATCAGGATAATCCTTTTGACGGTGGAATAATTATTGATGCTAAACCTTTAGGAAAAAATGTTAAAGCTGCAGTATCTTTAAGTGGGGGAGAAAAGGCTATCACGGCATTATCGTTGATATTTGCAATTCAACGTCACAAACCATCTCCTTTCTATATATTAGATGAGGTAGATGCAAATCTTGACGATGCAAATGTTGAAAGAACCGCCGATATGATAAATAGACAGGCCGAAAAGACACAGTTTATTGTAATTACTTTAAGAGAAGGAATGATGTCAAGGGCGGAAAGATTATTTGGGGTATCAATGCACAAGAAAGGACTTTCTTCAATGGTAGCACTTGAAGTTGAGAAGATAGTCAAACAGGAGGAGGCATTGGCCTGATCCAAGAAGATGTTTTGATACCTGAAATAGGGCCAATTGATGTTCTTATGGACCTTGTCCTTTCAAGGGAAATAGACCCTTGGGACATTGACATAATAGATCTTACAAATAAATTCCTTGAAAGAATAAGGAAGCTAAAAAATCTTGATCTAAGAATTTCAGGCAAAACAATCCTAACTGCTTCTATGCTTTTGAGGATGAAAAGCGAAGAGCTGATGAGAGAAGATGAAAAAGAAGAAGTGGATGATGAATTCTTTGATTTCTGGGAAGATATTGAAAATGCAGAATTTGAAATTGACGATATTAAACCACCCCTAAGAAGGAGAAATGTTGGGAGGATGACTCTTCCTGAGCTATTTGAAGCCCTAATAGATGCTTTAGAAGATGGCGAAAAACCTAAAAAGAAGATTATAGCTAAGATTGGGCCTCAACTTTACCAGATTGATGAAATCAAGGCCGATATAAGAAAACAGGTGGAAAAACTTTACCAGCACCTATTGGAACTAAAAGATTTAAGCGACATTATATTATTTAGGGACTTACTTGAAGAGAAGACTAATCTAGAAGTTGCAAGAATATTCCTCTATATTTTATTTCTTTATAGTGATAAAAAGATTGATGTAACTCAAGAAATCATGTTTGGAGAAATTTTCATCAAAGTTCTGTAACTTTTTCAATGAATCCCATCTTATAAAGTCTATAAAAAGTAGGAATATCAAAAAGCTTTGAGATTTCTTTTTCTGAAACTCTACCTTTAGTCTGCATTAATCTTAGAACATTTATTTCATTTTCAGAAAATCCCCTAAACTCCTTCAAATAGGTGATATCGTGAGACCTTCCTTCTTCTGAAAGAACATAAAATGTTTTCTCAATTTTTTTTCTTGAAAGACCTCCTTTTGGTAAAATTGAAAGAATAAAAAGAAGAACGGTAATGACTGAAGTTCCTTGGAATATTGGCTCGATAGTGTTAAGAATATCCTCCCTAATAACTTCTACATAAAATGAAGAAATTTCAATATTAACTGATGCATTAGCGGATAGTAAGGGATCAGTTTCAAATATTAGGTAATATGTTTTTGTTTCTTTTGGAACAAAAGGAAAATCTAATTTATCAACCTGATAAAAATATTCTAACGGTTTAAGTTCTTCTGGGTCATTTTGCCAGATTAAAAAACCTTCTAGATCTGTCACAGAAAAATTGATTTTGTTAGATGAAGAAAGTACTACTTGGTGAATTATCCTTCCATCTAACTGCACAGCCACATATTTTGGATTTTCTCTAGACACAACAAAGCTGTCACTTAGATCAATCTCTTTGATACTTTTTTCAACAGCCTTTTCCTGTCCAGAGTAGTAAATATATGCTAGGGGTAACTCTATAAAAAATAACACAAAAAAGAATATAATCAAATATCTATACCTCATCAGTAACCCCCAAGCAGTTCAGAGCTCATAAGCCTCATCATCTTTTTTCAGATTAGCTTTCTCATCATGCTTATTAAACTACTTTTTGAAATATATAAACTTTTTTCAATAAAAATTAGTTTTGACGTTTACCGTCAATTTTTCTTTCATGAACAAGTTCAAGAATATCCTCAACATCCTTTGAGGATTTAATCTCTTTTTGGGTAAGTATGGGGACTCCCTTAATGTTTTCTTTTATTTTCTTAGCATTTACTACAAACATTGCATCTTTATTTGTAATATCTGAGATGTTTGCTACAATTTCAGCCTTCTTCTCAAATATGTATGTTTTGGTATTTGATATACCCGTGATTAAAATCTCCCTCTCTTTCAAAAGAGCATTAAAGGGCGTTCTTTTTGTAGGGAAGACCTCAAAGCCTTTGTCGCTCAGATCTCCTAAAATAGTTTTTTCTAAATCTGACCTTGCCGCTTCAACGGGATTTTCTGGGATATCTTTTATTTCCTTTTTATTCCCGACTTTAATTATATATATCGGTTTTGTTATACCAATGTCCAACTCTTTTTCTATTTTTATAACAGAATCAATATTAATTCTTTTCTGTGCATTCTCAAATTCATATATGGAGCTTTTTGACACACCTACAAGTTCTGCAAGATGGCCGATGGACATCCCCCTTTTCTCCCTTTCTTCTCTTATCAAATTTCCATCTATTTCTACAAAGAATCCGCCTCTATCTGCATATATCAAAGGGGGATTACCTTCTATGAAGAGATCTTCAAGAGTTTCAAGTGAAATACAATTTACACCATGCCTTGAATATACCGTACTATTTTCAACAGTTCCTAGTTTTGTTTTTTGACCAACTACAAGAGGTGTCGCTTTAAGCGCTTTGGAGAGTATTTTAAGATCCCAAGCGTGCTCTTCAGAGAATGTATCAAGATTCACTAGGACTTTTATTATAAGAACTATGAGATTTCTTCTTGCTACAATGTCAAAGGAGCATTGAACCCGAGATAAAGCTACCTCAAAGCTACCTTTTTTCAATGTTTCAACTATATTATCCAATAGCTCCTGTTTCTCCATATTAATAAAGGTATAAGAAAGGTTATATAAATATATACCTCAATTTTTTCGTGATAATCGGGCTTGATGATACAGATTCTGTCAACGGGATGTGTACAACTTATATTGGAACGCTTATTGTAGAGGCGATAAAGGAGCTAGATAGTAAACTAATTAGAGAACCACCAAAACTATTGCGTTTAAATCCAAATAATCCCTATAAAACAAGGGGAAATGGTGCAGTTTCAATTAGAATAACAGAAGACGCGACCCCGGAAGTCCTTGAAAAAATTAGATCTATTTCTTTTGACATCGTTAGTACATACTCTGAATCTGGAGACAATACGAATCCAGCGATAGTTTTTCTTAGCGATAATTCGATTACAGAAGAGATTAAATTATTTGCTAAAAGGGCCCTTCATGAAATGTTGTCTATAGAGGAAGCTATTTCTCTATTAAATAAAATAGAAGCAGATTATAAATTCATTGGCAATGGTAGGGGGCTAATAGGGGCTCTTTCTTCATGTGCATTGGAATTAGATGATTTTACATACGAGCTGATTGTATATAGAAATCATCTAAAACGAGGAAAAAAGTTTGTAAGTGAAACTAGCGCAATGCAAATAGAAAAAAAATATTCCCCAAAGATATTTTCAAGCTATGATTTTGAAAATGAAAGAATGGTTATTTCTCCACATTCAGACTGCCCTATCTTGTATGGCTTAAGAGGCGAATCCCCCGAGATTTTATTGGAGGCTGCATCAACAATAGAATCAGAAAAACCATTCAAACGAAATATCTTCATAACTAACCAGGGCACCGATATACATCTTCAAGAAAAAAGCATTGAAGAAGTAAAGCCTTACTCTTCAGTTATTATTAAAGGAATCGTCTCTAAAAATCCATATACAGTTGCCGGTGGACATGTATTTTTTGAAATATCAAATGGCAATAAAATTTTGTCTGCAGCATATGAGCCTACAAAAGGATTTAGGAATATAATAAGAAAACTTTCTAAAGGTGACACGGTAATAGCATATGGTGGGGTATTAGATACAGAATATGGCCTTACAGTTAATTTAGAAAAAATAGAAATATTAACTTTAGCCGAATTATATACAAGAGAAAAACCTATATGTCCTATATGCAATAATCCAATGAAGTCAATAGGTAAAGATAAAGGGTATCGATGTAAAAAATGCCATACAAAAAATAAAGAAGTTTCAAATATTTCTATTGTTAGGGACGGTATTCAAACTGGATTATATGAAGTCCCAATGTGTGCCAAGCGCCATCTATCAAAACCTCTTTTACGTTACGGAAGAGAGAAGAAATATGAAGAAGAAAGATTTAAATTTGATTACACTAAGTTTGATATAAAATTTGAAGGGATATAATGTTTTTTACAGCATCTGAAGAAGATATTAAATCAGGTAAAACTACTGATTTTTACTTTATCAACACAAAAAAGATTCTTGAAGAGAAGAACATAAATAAAAAAGTAGTCGTCGAGGTAACAACTTCTAATCTTCCCAATAATTATAGATGGGGGGTCCTTTCAGGATTATATGAGGCTCTCTTGTTACTTGAAGGATATAACATTGATGTAATTGGCCTTGATGAAGGTTCGCTTTTTTATCC
>JABLXD010000022.1 GCA_013178285.1 Methanofastidiosum sp. | reverse complement strand
TGAAGGAAACTATAAAGACTTTTGTGATCTTGAAACTGCACTATTAGGATTTTTGTGTCAATCTTCAGGTATTTCAACTAAATCGGCAAGGCTTAAAAAAATGGTGGGAGAAAAACCTATACTTAGTTTTGGTGTCAGAAGAATGCATCCAACAATAGCCCCTATGATAGATAGGGCTGCATATCTTGGCGGTCTAGATGGTTTTTCTTGTATAGGTGCTGAAAAAATAGTAGGAAAAAAAGCTTCTGGAACAATGCCGCATTCTCTTGCATTAATAATTGGAGATTCAAAAGAAGCTTTTGTTTTGTTTGATGAAATTATCGATAAAAATATACCCCGGATAATGCTAGTAGACACTTTTTGTGATGAAAAAAGAGAGGCCTTAATAGCAGCAGAGAGTGTCAAAAACTTGGCTGGAGTACGGCTTGATACCCCAGGTTCAAGAAGAGGAAACATGTCAAAGATAATACAGGAAGTCAGATGGGAACTTGATATAAGAGGATACGAGGATGTAAAAATATTCCTTTCAGGTGGATTGGACGAAGAATCTTTCAATTCATTTAAAGATGCAGATGCTTATGGTGTTGGAACTTCAGTTTCAAACGCCAAGACAATAGATTTTGCACTTGACATTGTTGAAATAGAAGGAAAGCCTTTTACTAAAAGAGGGAAACTAAGTGGCAAAAAAACAGTGCTTAGATGCCCAAAATGCATGAAAGGGAAAGTAGTCTATGGAAAAACAAGTGAAAAGTGCACATGCGGAGAAAAAATGAAACCTGCCCAGAAAGATTTAATGAAAAAAGGAGAAATACTAATTGATTTTGAAGATGTTACAAGTTTAAGAACTAAAGTTCTTAATCAAATTAGTAAAGTTGAGTTTTAATGAAAGTCTTGCTTGCAACAGCTTGTGGTGCAAAAAAAAATAAAGGCAAAATGCCAGCTATTGACCTTTACAGATCTTCAAGAATAAAGGCAGTCTATAATCGAAGAGATGGGGCGGACTTTGCTGTATTAAGTGCTAAATACGGTCTGATTTATCCAGATTTAATAATAACTTACTATGAGCAGATTCTTGATTCCAAGAGCATGAAAAAACTTCTACCTCAAGTTATAGAATTTATCGGTAAGTATGATCTTATTGTTTTTTTTAAAGGGGGTTCAAGAGAAGAATACAGAGAACTTGTAAAAAACGCTGCTGAAGCAATAAATAAACCCCTAGTCCTAATAGGAAATAGAAATCAGGAAGATATTGGAAAACTTGAGGAACTCTTAAAGAGATGTATGAATGAAGATTTAGATAAAATCACTGAAATTGCAAACTCGATTGAAACTTACAACATACTATAGAAAACTATTTTAAATCATATTAGAGTTAGCTTTTATGAATCCTCTTCTTCTAAATCCCTTTCGAGAGGAGGCTAAAGAATACCTTGGAATTAGTTTTGACGAGGTTTCACAGGCACTTTTAGACTTTGGAATTAACAAAATTAAAACTGAAGTGGAAAATATTGGTGATAGGAGATATATTTTTCCAACAGGGCCAGATGAGGCAACAGAAATAGTCTCTTTTTATCTATTTTGTCAGGCACTTTCAAAAAGGCCCTTTTCTAGTGAAACTAGACTTTTTGCCTCTACTTGTTCAAGAATATATAAACAACGATTGTCTGAGCTATTAATTCAAGTTAAAAATAATGAAAAAAGAAAGGAAGAACTCATTTTTATAATAAAAGATATTCTAGACGTAATTTTATTTAGATTTCCAGATATAAATGAAATTCTTAGGTATAGGGCCGATATAAGCAGACTCAAAGAAAGAAAAATCACAGATATTAAATTAGAAGAGCCCCATGTAATAATAAAGGGATTGGATCTTAAAATCACAGATGATATTATAAAAGACTTAGAAAAACTGGGCCTTATAAAAATCTCAGGGGAATCACGAGATTCATGGATTTTCCCAGAATATTTGATAAAATGGACTGATGCTGAAACTTTAGTTCAATATACTGAAAGTTACATTCTAAGTGGGTATATAGTAGTTAACGACAGCATTCTTCTAAATGCATTTGTTAAAAAAATGGAACAGAAAATTTTAACATATATCAAAAGTATAGCAGAAAAAACAAAAGATCTTAAACTTCCAATATATGAAGAAATATTCAGAGAAATATCAAAAATATCTGGATCATTATCCGAAATTGAAGTTCAATCAGAAGAGCTTAACCCTGAAGTGTATCCTCCTTGTGTAATAAAAGCCCTTTCTGGTGTTGGCGCTGGTGACAGAAATTATGCCATTACCTTATTCCTATCTTCTTTTTTATCCTATTCAAGATTATTACCTTCGACTAAAATTTTCTCGAAAGATGAAAAGCCTTCACTAAACGAAACTCAAATTAATATTTTAATAAATGAAGTCATACCTTTGATTTTATCAGCTGCTAACAAATGTAACCCTCCATTTCTTGAAGATCAACCTCAAGAAGAATTGAACATCTACTACCATCTTGGATTTGGCTTAGCTTACCCCACCTTAGATAACTTTGGCAGAAGCAAATGGTATATCCCTCCTGGGTGTGCAAAGGTGAAAGAAAACGCCCCAACACTTTGTGAGCCGGACAGTTTCTGCAAGATGTACTTTTATGAAGTCACAAAAAAAGAAGTTCTTGAAAATCTTAAGGGCAACACAATCGGAGAAAAAATTTTACTTGTTTTAAAGGATAGAATGCGTCCGCTAAATGAAATAATCCAAAAAACTGGATTGCCAGAAGAAGAAGTAAAAAAACAACTTTTAGCATTTGTAAAAAATAAAACTGTTACTGCAAGAAGAATTAATAATCCTTTCATGTATTATCTAAGAAAAAAACGGGCCCTAAAGAGAAAAGCGGATATTATTCGTTAATTCAGGTCTAATCCGCATATATTTTACTATTTATTTATTTAAATGAATATACGACGAAAACTATTTAAATAAAAAAAACATAAAGAAATCATGTTTTTATCTATTTTGGTTTTTGAAAATTTAAAGATAGGAGGGATATAAACGAGTGAAGCTATTATCAAGGAGGTTAGTTTCTCCGAGACAACTAAAGACCCCAGAGCACAAGTAGTCATAGTAGGAAATCCATGTGAGATAAACGGTGTAAAGAAGATAATGGCGCTTACAAATGAATTCAAAGAATTCTATAAAGATAGAGATTCAGACTACCCCCACTGGCCAAAAAGAGTATTCACTATAGCCGTATTTTGCAAGGAAAATTTTTCTCCAAAAACAATACCATCTTTTGTTGAAAAAAATATGGGCTTACCATTAGAAGAAGTCAATAAGATGAATATCTCGAGTGGAATTTTCTATGCATATACAGACAAAGAAGTTAGGTCAAGAAAGATAGCAGAAGTATCAAAGTATGCTAGAGGAAACTGCAGACAGTGTACGGATTTTACTGGTGATTTTGCAGATATATCTATAGGGAGTGTGGGGACAGAGGCAGGATGGTCAACTATAATTTTGAGAACTAAAGAAGCAAAGGATTTGTTCAAGAAACTTATTGACCAAGACTTAATTGAAGTCTCGCCAAACGTCCAAATGGAAGCACTAAATAAGGTTATAGATCTAAATAACAAACAGGCTAAAAAATCTATCAAACTTGCTCAAGATAAGGGATTCAAACTTCCTTTTGTAGATTTGGAAAAAGATGATAATTTAGAAGGATTTATTGAGAAAGGACATAAAAAGAAGTTTATGGACCTAGAAAAAGAAATTTTGCAACCAGGGCTTTGTGTAGCATGTGGAACATGCGCCCTTGCATGTCCATGTTATAATATAGAAATACTGGAGGATGGGAGGCCCTACAGTATTAGGAGTTGTTTGCCTGATTGTGGATGTTGCTACATGTCCTGTCCAAGAACACATTCTTTCAAGAATATCCTCTTGAAGAATCAGGAAGAACCTGAGATTGTTGCGGCAAGGGCCAAAAATCCATCACCACATAGTCAAGATGGTGGAGTTATAACAGCCTTAATAACATATGGCCTTAAGAATGACGTATTCTCCAAAGCCATCGTTGCTAGGGCTGATTCAAAGTGGAGGGCATATCCGTTTATTACAAACGATCCTTCATTCCTGAAAAGGGCCGCAGGTTCAAAATATTCTATTATCCCACAAGTATATGGATTAAAGTATGGAAGGTGATCTAATGGTCGATTTAGGTGTTGAATTTTTAGGTGTTGAGTTTAAAAGTCCGATTCTTCTCTCTTCAGCCCCCCCAACTTTGGATGCAGATCATATAAAAAGGGCTGTAGAAGCTGGATTTGGTGGTGGAGTTACTAAGACTATTTCTTACAGACAATTCCACGATCCAAAACCAAGATTTCAGGGAGTAAAAGTTAGAAACAGATTATTTGGAATGCAGAACATAGAGCATATTTCTACCTATGTCTTTGACTGGTGGAAAAAAGAGTTTAAAGTACTAAGAGAATTAAAGAAAACCCACGGTACCCCAATTGTTGCAAGCATAATGGCAAGTACAGACCTCGATGAATGGGCAAAGCTTGCAAAAGATGTAGAAGCAGAAGGTGCAGATATAATAGAACTTAATGTTTCATGTCCTCACATGTCAGATAGTGCAATGGGAGCATATATAGGTCAAGATTGTCCATTGACTAGTGAAGTTTCAAAGGCAGCAGCAGAAGCTGTTAGCATACCAATCATGACAAAACTAACCCCAAATGTAACTGATATTGCCTCAATTGCAAAAGAAGCAATAAAAGGCGGTGCCAAAGGGGTATCTGCGATTAATACTGTTTTGGTTTTATCTGGTGTTGATATCAATACCGGAAATCCATTGCCCGATGTTTGGGGCAAAGGAGGCTTTGGAGGATACTCTGGGCCAGCCGTTAGACCAATAGGACTTAGAATGGTCGGAGAAATTGCAAGAGAAGGTATTAATGTTTCAGGTATCGGTGGAATTGATACATGGGAAAATGTAATTGAGTATATGATGATGGGAGCCGGCACAGTCCAACTTGCAACAGCTGCAATGTGGTATGGATTTGACATAGTAAAAGGCTGGAATGAAAACATACTTACATTTATGAAAGAGCACGGATACGACTCACTTGCCGACTTGAAAGGAATTACATTACCAAAGATCACTGAGCTTGAAAAATTGGACTACGTTGATGAGGTCTACTCTGATGTTGACACAGAAAGATGCATAGACTGCAGAAGATGTGTCACAGCTTGTAGAGATGGAGCCACAGATGCAATGAAAAATCCAAAACTTAATGATGTAGATACTGAAAAATGCGTAGGCTGTGCACTCTGTAAGATGGTCTGTCCACAAAACTGTATCTCTATGATTATCAAAAAAGATAAAAAATAATTTTTTTATTCTTTTATTTCTATTGAAGCTTCTGGATTAAATGGATTCATCCTGACGGCAAGTGAGAATAGGTAAGGATATTTGTTTTTTAAATGACCCATATATTCAATCCACTCATAGATTAAAATTACATAAGCTCTTTTCATATCTCCCTGCAAATGATTTAAATCTGTTCCAGTACACTTTTTTAGATCATCCCTAAGCGACAATTCTTCAGTTAGATGTGTTACTGCCCACAAGAGTTCTGTGAATGAGTCATGCTCTAACAGATTTGGATTTTCTAGAAGCCTTAACATAAACTCTCTTTTTTCAAGTAAAAATTTCTTAAGTATCTCTAAATCCGCTTTTTCCATATCTATTTCATAGTGGATACTCTTCGCGATTTCAAGCTTATCTATGAAGTCTTTCTTTGACCATTTACCGATATCTATAAAATTCTCTTTTACCTCATCAAAATTTTTATCAAAATCGTTAAGACGATCTAGTAGGGTCCTGCCCATTTCAACAAAAAAAGTTCCCACAACCATATTCATCTTTTCTAACATTGCCTTCTTGTCTCTTATAGTCAGTAATTCATGGATTACAAGGGTAACCATCAGCACCTCAATAAATACAAAAGCAATATCACCTATCAAATAAAGAAATATGTGGTGGACATCCCTAAAAATAAAATAATGGAAAATATACACCGAGGCCGATAAGAAAATTAGAATAATTGCCCATTTAAGTTGCCATTTTATATCTCTCATGAAAAACTAACTGAATACATTAATTTAAAGATTACTATTTTTAAAAATAAAATAAAATAAATTATTATATTGCTTTTTGGTCTTCCTCACCAGTTCTTACCCTGTAAACCTTTTCTACGTTGGAAATGAATATCTTACCGTCACCTTCTTTGCCTGTTCGTGCGCTCTCTAGTAAGATACCAACTACTTTATCGAGATACTTTGCTTTGATTACCAGCTCAATCTTTATCTTTGGTATGAAGTCTACGTGATACTGCCTTCCTCGCCACTGCTTTGTCACACCGCCCCCTTTTCCTCTGCCTTTTACCTCTGTTATAGTCATTCCAACACATCCAAGTTTGTCCAATGCAGCCTTTATGTCGTCAAGTTTTTCTGGCCTAATAATAGCTTCAATTTTTTTCATCTTTTACCACCTCACATCTTTAAAAAGTCTGGATACGAATCTCCACCAAACTCTGTAATATCAAGACCATTTATTTCTACCTCTGGAGAAACTCTTAGCCCTAATAATTTATCGATTATCTTCGCCATTACCAGTGCAGAAAAAAAGACAAGGCCAAATGTAGAGACTACTCCTATCGCTTGAACTATAAGTTGTGAAGCAGAGCCTGTTGTAATCAATCCATTTTCGCTTGCAAACAACCCTACTGCCAATGTTCCAAAGACACCACATACACCGTGAACTGATATGGCTCCAACAGGGTCATCAATCTTTAGCTTTGATTCTATAAACTCTACCGCATAGACTACTATGGAACCTGCTATTAATCCTATCACCAAAGCCCACTGTGGAGATACTACTGCACATGGCGCAGTTATTGCTACAAGACCTGCGAGAATACCGTTTAAGAACATACCTGCATCAGGCTTTTTGGTTTTAAGCCAGGAAACTGTAAGGGCGGCGAGCCCCCCTCCAGCAGCAGCGATGTTTGTTGTAATTGCAATTAGTGGAACAGCGCTGTCAAATGCAAGTTCACTGCCAGGGTTAAATCCAAACCAGCCAAACCAGAGCAAAAGGCATCCTATCGCGGCTAGCCCTATGTTATGTCCTGGCATAGCCCGTGGATTTCCTTTTTCATCAAACTTTCCAAAGCGAGGTCCCAATACTATCACTGTAGCCAAAGCTGTCCACGCTCCAACGCTGTGTACAACTGTTGATCCTGCAAAGTCGTGGAATCCTAGAGAGGACAACCATCCTCCACCCCACACCCAGTGTGTAATTATTGGGTATATCAATCCAACAAGGACCACTGATAATACTATGTATGCACTAAACTTCATCCTTTCAGCAACTGCACCACTTACAATGGTAGCGGAAGTTGCCGCAAACATTGCTTGAAATAGAAAGAATGCCAGAGCAGGTATCAGAAGACCGGGCCATGGGCCTTCACCAATTCCATTTATGAAGAAGTATCCAAGGTCCCCTATGAAGCTCCCAGAGCCAGAAAAGGCCAAAGTGAAGCCTATCACCATGAACACGATGCTCCCCATTACTATAGTGAATACATTCTTAGTAATAATACTAATAGTATTTTTTGACCTTGTTAATCCTGCCTCTATTGTAGTAAACCCAAGGTGCATAATAAATACCAGAAAGCTGGCAATTAACACCCACATTGTATCTAATAGACTTATTTCCATCGACATATTAATCACCTTATTATTAATCCTCCATTTATTTTTTTATATACTAAACATATGTTTAATATAATGATAAAATAGAGAATTAACCTCCAGTATTTATAACTATTGCTATTATTATGGTCATATTAGGCCCAATAAGGCAATATTATGATATATTTTGTCTTAAAATTTATATTTGTCCAGATATAATAGTATTATATAACCATCTAGACTTATTTCTTTACTTAAATTGTCATTTAATTATTAAAATAAGAAAAGTTAAGATCTATTAAATGTCTAGACCTTCCACTTCAGTTGGCCTAAATGAGAATAGGTCACTAAATTCAGTTTTTTCAATCATGCCAAGAATGTATTGTTTACTCTTTTCAATAAGTCTTATTGCTTCATTTGAGGTAAGGTCCTTACTACCTATGACAACTATCAAAAAAGTTTCCGATAACGGAACTGTTATTATTTTTTCATTTTTGTTTGTTACTGATAGAGCTTCAGGTATAATGTTTTCTATCCTTCTTGCAGCATCAATTACCCCTGCCATCCTCGCTGCTATCCTCTGAGTTTCATCCTTTTTTTCTTTAACAGCTATTAAAAGGCCGTCTGTACCCATTATAAAAGCATCTTTTATTTTATTATTTTCTCGGGTAAGGTTCTTCAAATGTTTAATAAGGATCTCTTCTCGCATCAGACCACATAATAGATAACAACTATAAGTTTATAAATTTTGTTGGAAATTTTATCAGATAGATTTAAATTCAAATTATTATAATCTGGCCTATCAGTTTGGTGACACTATGTCTGAAGAATATCAAGGCAGCGGAAAAATGAATTTTAGAAGAGATATGTTTATCCTTATATTTGTAATTACAGTCTTAGCAATATTTCTTGATAGGATAGGTTTTAACACTTCTCAAGTTATTGCAACTTCAATACTGGCAGCAGCTGTGATTGGGACTTTACTTTTCTGGAGTTTTAGAGTCGCAATAGCATTTATGGGAATTGGAACACTTTTGATCACGAAAACGATGGATATACCTCATTTTATTGAGTTTGCTTCTTTGGATGTAATTCTTTTCTTAGTTGGAATGATGATTATTGTTGGAATGCTTAAGGATGTAGGATTTTTCAGATGGTTAATGATTAAAATTGTAAAGATAACTAATTTTGAAGCTGGGAAGTTAATCTTTGTTTTCTGTATTTTATCAGCTTTTCTTGCAATGGCTATCGATGAGGTCACTTCAATTATTTTTGTAACAGCAGTTTTACTTGAGATTACTGATTATTTCGATGTAAATCCTGTACCCTATGTAATTGCATGTGTCATGGCAACGAATATTGGTAGTTCTGGTACAGTTTTGGGCAATCCAATTGGAATTTTGATTGCAATGAGAGGGGGCTTGTCCTTTGAGGAATTTATTGTGTGGTCCTTCCCGGTAGCAATGATGTCTTTAGTCATGACAATACTTGTTATTTTCATATGGTATAAAAATGATATTGCCTTATTTAGATCAAAAATTAGATTAAAAATGAGGTCAACAGAGAAACTAGCATTTCAGGACGAATGGGAGTTTGTTCCGGACAGGACTGAATTCAAAATTGGTCTTGCTATATTTGTAGGAACTATAGTTTTGATTGCAATGCATAGAAGGCTTGAAACTTTGTTCGATTTACCACACAACACATTGTTGTTATTTTCTTCACTTATAGGTTCTAGTATGGTCATGTTCTGGAAGAGAACAAAAGCCAGAGAATATATAGAAAAAGATGTTGACTGGTGGTCACTAGTCTTTTTCATGATGTTATTTGCAATAGGTGGAACATTAAAATTTACAGGAACTACAGACATAATAGCAAAGGCTGTTTCAGGCCTTGCAAGCGGAACCCCAGTACTAGCAACTATGATACTATGGATTTCTTCTATCGGATCTAGTATCCTTGATAATGTGGTATTGGTAGCTGCTCTAATCCCTGTCGTAGAAAGTTTTAATAATCTTGGCGTGTATACCTATCCATTATGGTGGGCTCTACTATTCGGTGGCTGTTATGGTGGTAACATAACAATGGTTGGAAGTACTGCCAACATAGTAGCCTTAGGAATACTAGAAAAACGTAAGAGATACAGTATGAGTTTCCTTAAGTGGTTCTGGATTGGGCTCGTCGTAGGCGGAATATCAACTTTAATAGCTAACATAGTCTTGGTATTCCTGATACCATATATGCCAAGGTGATTATATGAAAATATTGATGTGTACCGATGGATCATTTTATTCGGATAGTGCTCTAGCGTATGGCGCTCAATTATTTTGTAATTTAAAGGAACATGAAGTAACTATACTATACGTTATGCCTAAAGTTCACGAAGAGTTCAAGTTTTATGAAAGAAAGTTTGAAGAAGAAGTAAGAAAATTAAAAGAAGTCGAACTTAAAAATGTAGAGACTGTTGAAGAATTAAAAAACTTGAAACCTGTCGATGTCAGCGTTCGAATATTAGAAGGTGCATATAAGCTTATGATGAAGTTTGGATTTGATGCAAAAACTAAAGCAAGATCGGGAAACCCAGCAGATGAAATCCTTAGAGAAGCCGAAGAGGAAAACTATGAACTTATTGTCATGGGACAATATGGATTCTCAAAATCAAATAAAGCATCTTTAGGAAAAGTCGCATCAATTGTAGTTAAAAATAGTAAAATTCCTGTTTTAATTGTTAAATAAATATTATTTATTTTTACTTAAATCGCAGAAATATTTTATCTTGGAACTGTGTTCCATCATAGTTGTATGCACATATGCTTCTTCTAGGATCTTTCCTACAGCAAACGTTCCATGAGCTTTAACAATACAACCTTTATGCTTTTCAAGAGCCTTTGCCGCATTCTCTGCTAGTTCCTTTGTTCCTATATGACCAGTTACTATAGGTATCTCATGGAAAAAGAATTTTCCCTCAGAGTCGTATGGTTCAATCGAGTTTTCATTTAAAATAGACTCTATAACTGCAAATGGACAATGTGCATGAATAATGGCAAGTGCAGAAGTCTTTTTGTATATTTCTCTATGGACAATAGTTTCACTTGAAGCTATTAGGTCTAGAGATGAGGGTTTATTAAGGTCAACTGTGACAACAGATGCTTCAGTTATCTCATCAAGCATACATCCGCTTCTTGTAACTGTAATACTATCTCCCACTCTAACACTAATATTGCCAAAATGAGAGCTTAAATATCCTCCATCGACAAGTTTTTTACCAAATTTAGCTATTTCTTTCCACATAAAAATTTCCCTTCATTTTTCAAATCAAGCGACTCCAATCTTTCCATTGTTGGGATTCCTTTGACCCACCCTCTGTAAGTGTAATATTCCCCAAGTACTGAATTAAATTCTTCTTTTGATATTCCATCTTTACCAAAAAACCTTTCCGGTAGCGTATCTTCGGCATAGGTCATGTCTTCCCTAAGATTGAACAATCTTTCAAGATTATAAATCCTCTCTCCAGTTTTTATAAATTCTTCAGAGGTATAAACCTCTCCAACTGCTGCAGATAATAAATTTGCATACTCTTCTTCAGACAATGCAAAAGAAGAAAATTGACACATTACCAAAGAGTGAACACTTGCAGAAATATTTTGAAATATCTGTATGAGGCCACTTTTACCAGAAAATGATAATCTATCGATTAACTTAGGTTTACCCAATATCTCTGGCCCAACCATATAAGCCCTTAAGTGGCATGCACCTCTATTGGAAGTAGCATAACTTAGTGCAAGACCCAGAACGCCTCTTGGATCGTAACCGGGTATTTCTAGCCCTTTTACAGACATCGACGATCCTTCTTTCCCTTTACTCTTTGAATATCTAAAAGAGCCTTGGCTCAAAGGTCCACCTTCAACTATCTCCTTTAGTGGTTTCTCAATATCCTTTTTACCTTCTAGTTCTATATAACAGCTTACAGCATTCCCTGCAGAAATGGTATCAACACCATAATCATTACAGATATAATTTGCCTTTATTATTTTGTCAATATCATCGTTCATAGAGTTAGGGCCAAACATTGCTATAGTTTCATATTCCGGTATCTCCATGTTTGTTTTTCTATCCTCACGTTTGCATGCTATAAAACAGTTATAACATGTTTTCTTTTTGACATCATAGTTTTCTGAGATATATTCTCCGGATACTTTGTAGGCATTTTCAAAATGAACCTTTCTAAAATTATCTGTTGGCATTATCCTCATAGTATTAATTAGATTTACAAGTGAAGGGGTGCCATAGTATGCCAATCCTTTTGATGCAACAGGGGAAGCATTTAAGAGTCTCATTGACTCTGCTATGTATTTTTTCATTTTTTCGCTATCAGATACCTTAATTTCTTTTTTTCCCTTAACAACAAATGCCTTTAATCTCTTTGAGCCCATTACTGCCCCGAGTCCGCCTCTACCACAAGCATGTGTATATTCGCTCATAATAGAAGAAATGGGTATTAATTTTTCACCGGCTTTTCCTATACAAGATACTCTATAACCATCATTTGATAATATTGATGTAGTTTCCTTGACATTTTTGCCCCAAATTCCTGATGCATTCTTTATATTAACTTCACCATTATCAATTTCTATAAAGACTGGTTTTTCTGAAGCTCCTTTGATTACAACTACATCATATCCGGCCATTCTGAGCTCTCTACCAAAAAAACCGCCGGCACTTGAATCAAAAATAGTGCCTGTGAGCGGAGATTTGGAAATAACAACGTGCCTACCTGAAAGGGGAACTACAGTACCTGTGATGGGTCCAGTAGTAAAAATTAGGATGTTCTCTGACGAAAATGGCTCAGTATTTGGTGGGAGCATATCATATAACAATTTTACACCAATGCCCCTCCCACCAATGAACTTAGAAACAGTTTTTTTTTCAAGTTTTTTAGTTTCTATTTTTTCAGTATCTAGATCTATCTCAAGAAGTTTTTCTATGTGAGGCAAGTAAATCTCCTTTCCAAACTAAAATAACTCTGTTTAAGAAGTTTTCTTTTTATTTCTTTGGAATTTACTTAATTCCATATAAGATTTTCGCAATTCTAAAGCAAATATATAAAAAGAGTTCTCAAAAATAGTAAAATTGAGTAAGAATCAAATGGCACATAGTAGCGAATTTTCTCCATCAAATAGTACATTTAATGTATGTATCTCAAAAAATTTTGCCATGCCAATGGCCGAAATAGCAGATGATAAATTAATTTACTTTAACGAGGCTTTAATAGATATGACGGGATTTTCAAAAGAGGAGATGAAAAATATCTCCTTTTCAGATTTATTATGTCGTAATGAAAAAGATAACATATTGGCTATTTTGAATTCAAAGAATAAAGAAAGTATTTTTTCATATACTACAAATAGCTCTCTACTTAGGAAGAATGGAGAAAATATCCCTTGTGAAATAAAATTAGATTTTTTAGATAGAGATGGCAAGAAAACGGTATTAGCATCATTTAAAGAAATTGATAAAACTAAGGGCATCAATCTCTCCCCGTTAATTTCTGAGAAACTTGATTCAATAAAAAGACTTTCAGCTAGCCTTTCTCATGAGATTAATAATCCTTTAAATGTGATTGTTAATTACATGTACATAATTGAAAATACCAAAGATGAAGATAAAAGAAAAAAATATATTAAGACAGTAAACTATGAAGTTGAAAGAATAGCTGGCATCTTAAACTGGCTTTTAGATTTTTCATCCTATATGCATGGAGAAATTTCCGCAATAGATATTGGAAACGAGGTCAAAAGAGCAATTGAATTAGTTGAAAATGATTTTAGATCAAAAAATATACTAATCTCTTACAAAGAATCTGGCGAGTGCATAGTACCATTCACCGAAGGTCAGCTTCAAAGAGCTATTACTAATCTGCTATTAAATGCCAAAGACGCCGTTCTTAATATTAATCACAATGCAACTATAATAATAGATACTATAAAACATGAGGACTACATCGAAATTAAAGTTTCAGATAATGGTATAGGGATACCTCCAGAAAATCTTGAAAGAATCTTTGATCCATTCTACACAACAAAATCTTTTACAAATAATAGGGGAATTGGTCTTCCAATGACTCATCGTATAATAGAATCTCATGGTGGCAAAATCTATGTTGATAGTGCCTTGAACAATGGAACTACTGTTAGAATTGTTCTCCCAAGGGGGCAAATTAATGGAAAAGGATGATTTCAATATCTTAATAGTAGACGATGAGATAAATATAAGGGAAAGCCTAAAGCTAATTTTAGAAACAGAAGGCTACAATGTATTTGATGCTGAAAGTGGCGAAGAAGCGGTTAATCAATTACAGAGTAAAAAAATAGATTTAGTTCTCCTTGACTTGAAAATGAAGGGAATATCCGGAGAAGAAACATTAAAGCAAATTAAGGATATTAATCCTGAAGTAATGGTTATAATTTTGACGGGATACGCAACTCTTGACTCTTCACTTGAAGCTATTAAATACGGGGCATATGATTACCTTAAAAAACCTGTCAGCGTGAACGAAATAAAGCGTCTTATTTTCAAAGCATATGATCATTGGAAACTATCCGCCCTAGTCAAGCACTATAATACTGAGCTAAAACAGAGATATGTAAAAAGAAATAAAGAACTAATCTCAGTAATAACTTTATCAGAAAAGCTAAGGGAAATTGATTCCTTAGATAAAGGGGCAAAGCTTATCGTTGACACAATTCACGATGCAGTCGGATTTGATAAGGTTTGTTTTTATTCAGTCAATGGGGGCGGAACTCCAAGAATTTTAAATAGAATTGGATTTAATTCAAAGGAATCAAAAAAACTACTTGAAATTTACGATAATCATGTCAACAAAAAACAAAATCTTCCTTCAAAAACTAGTTTTATTTCACCTATATTTTTTGAAAAAGATATAATTGGAGCATTGTATGTAGAGAAATTAAATTCTTCTCTAGAGCAAGAAGATGAAAATCTAATTACATTAATCTCCGGAGAAGCCACTTCATTTCTTTTGAGGTTTAAGTATAACATTGTTACAAACGGAGAAGAAGAGGCTCCTTTCCCAATTAAACATCAAATCCCTCAAGGGAGGTCATTTATAGTATACGAGGATAAATATGAAAAGAGCTTTGAAATTTTTAAAGATCTTATAACACACAATATCTCTGGCCTCGCAATAACAAGAACCCCTCCAGAGTCTTTAAAGAAAAATTATGACATTGAAAAAACGCCTTTTATTTGGTTATCAAAAATAGAAGGCCCAAATACTATTTCTCCAATCTACCTTAATAGTATCATGAATCTAATAACTGATTTTATCAATAAAGGAAAAGATTCTGTTGTTATAATTGAGGGGCTTGAATATCTTGTATCTCAAAATAATTTTGACATAGTCTTGAAATTTATCCAAGCCTTAAGAGATCTAGTTATAGTTGAAAATTCAAGATTGATTATCCCCTTAAATAAAGCTGCCGTCACTCCAAAAGAAATAGCACAGTTAGAAAAAGAGCTTGAAGTCCTTAAGTTAAAAAATTGAGAAAATCGCATTTTTTAGCCAAATCTTTTTAAGCTTTTCACTTCAACTTTAATAAGATTTCTATGAGCAGCAGTATAAATGAGGAAGATTTGAGAAAGGAACTAATCAAACTTATCGAAGAAACAAGACACCAGATACCTCAAAAATCGGAAATGAAAGAGGCAGTATTAGCCAGATCTTTCATTGTATTTGCACTAGGATGCTTTACTGGAATTGAAATGTATACAATTAATCTCTTTCTGACTTCTAAAATAGAACTAAGCTTGGTACTCCTATTGTTCTTCTTTGCCGTTGGATTCTTGATTGGCGTCTTTGTGGAAAAAATAGATTTAATAAAAGTAAAATCTAAATATGGCCATTTAGATTATTGATTTTTTAATAATATTTTTGCTATATTTCCATATGCAGGTCTTGTGATTGTTATACCGATCAAAAGACCTATTATTGTAGTCACTGCAAATCCTCTAAGCATTCCCAAACTTAGGTATGCAAGAGGTGCCATTGCACCTATTGTTGTAAAGGCTGAGGTGAATATAATAAAGAAGGCATGTTCTACTCTTTTCTTGATGCTCTTTCTTTTCCTCTTCTCTCCACCCTTTTCCATTATAGATTCATCTGTAATAACTATCTGGTGGTCTACTCCGGTACCGATTGCCGCAATTATACCTGCCATTGCTGCAAGGTCTATTGTCCAGTGAATAACTGATGCAACCCCAAGTATAATAATGATCTCAGAGAACGATATCATTATTATTGGCAATGAAATGAAAATTTTTCTATATCTTATGAAGACAATTGCCGCTACTGCAATGAGAGCTGCAAGGCCTGCGATTAAAACTTGTCTAATGAATTCTGAACCTAGAGTTGGAGAAATAAAACTTTTTCCAGCAATGTTTGTTGCGACTGGCAGTGCACCTGACTGAAGTATAATTTTAAGTGATGAAGTTTCTTTTGCAGCTTCAGCAGGAGTTGCTGAAGTTCCAGTAATAACATATGCCGGTGTGGCAGAAGCTTCCCCTGTAGCGAGATCATCAGAGAGCCTTGGTGAGCTCATAAGCCCAACTACCCTAGTAAAGTAAGTATAATCGCTTTCATTTTCTGCTCTAGTTTCCCTGTCTGTTTTGAATCCCATGTCTCCTATCTGATTTAGAGTGTCCCTTCCAACTTCTTCTTCTGTTGCAAGGACAATTACTCTTTCCTTATCTCCCACATAAGTTTTCAAAAGTGTCGGGATTTCAGAACTGTTGTTGAATGTAAGTAATTTTATGTCGTCTCCAATCCTCTTTTCAATGGGGAAAGGATCCTGTATCTGAGGAATTGAAACATTTGCATCAAGTCCTGAAATATTTAAATCTAGTGTGGAAGCGGTAAGTGAATTGTAAATGTTCTTGTTCATGACAATAACTGAGTTAGCTGGTCTATCAAGAAACATATCAACTGGGTATCCCCCTTTACCTTTAGCAACATTTGCAAAGTTCTGACCTGCTTCTTTTGTAATAGTAAACGGCACTTTCCATTCAGTAACAGCTTGATATCTTGATTGAACTATTTCGGGAGCATCTACCCTTATAATGTCTGAACCTTTTACAGCAACAACTCCGTCAATTCTAGCCTCGTATACCCCTTGTTCTTGAAGAATTTTGATTACACTCGCTTCTTTTTCTGCAGAAGTCCCTGAAACTTCTACCATTATATTTGATTCTCCCCAAGGTCTAACATTTACATCAGAGATACCAAGCCTGTTTAATCTCAACTCAAGCCTTGTAACTGTATCCTCCATTACATCAGTTGTAACAGCCCTTTCAAGTTCTAGTGTAACTAATGTTCCACCTTCAAGGTCAAGACCTGTGGATATGCCGTTAAAATAAATTGCAGTAACTGAAAATATGACTGCAAGTATTAATATGAGAACCCTACCATTTTTTAGAATCTTGCTCATTTATTCGCCTCCTTTCTGCCTTCTTAGTGCATACCATTTCAAAACTCCGGCATTGAATAGCCATGTCATCATAAGATCCCCAATTAGACCGAATATTAGAACAATTGCAATGTCATCAAGGACATCAGAAGTGGAGAATATGTAAAGGGCACTCAATGCAGCAAGAGTAGTAAAAGTCATGGTAAGCCCTGTTTTCATAGCGGTCCTTACCTTTTCATTTACATTTTCCCCTTTCTCTTTAATCACTCTTGCCGTAAGAAGAATATCCGTATCGACAGAGTAACCGATTAACATCAAGACTGCAGCTATAGTGTATCTTGAAAGCTCAATTCCTGTAATGGACATAAATCCAAGAGCAATAAGCATATCTGAAAATGCTGAGAAGACAACTGCTGCAGAGGGTATGGGTATTCTGAAGGCCAAAAAGACAACAATTGCCATAAATAGAAATGCAAACAATACAGCTTGAGTACCCTGTTCTAAAAATGAAGCTCCTAGGGAGGGGCCTATATTCTGTACGCTTATAGCAACATCAGGATACCTCTGATTGATCAAGCTGATTAACTTTGCAGAATCAACATCAGGCCCAGTTTCCACAATAAACCCTTCTGTAAGTGGGCTGAAAATTGATCTAACTTTAATTGTAGAATCCCCTAAGTTTGTAATAAGATAATTTTGAATTTCAGGAGTGTATTCAACTCCCTGAACTGTTGCAAGTGTCCCACCTCTTAAATCAACACCTAAGTTAATGCCAAAAGTAGCTATGAATACTACAGACATTAAAACTAAAATTAATGGGAATATTACTAGTTTTTTATAATTATAATTTGTTACATCAATTTTATCAAATATTTTTTCAAAGGTCGCCATAATAACCCTCCCCCAAAGGAAAACTCTTAAGAACTATTTAAATAACTTTGTATCATGTATTTTGAGAGACTTATTCCCTTAGGATTTATTTTTATTTTAATAGGGATCTTAATTATCGTGGCGGGAACTTTTTTGTCTTCATTTAAGGGGTATTCAGAGAGTCACATTGAAACGGGAGGGGTAATATTTATTGGCCCAATTCCTATACTCTTTGGGAACTCTAGACCTCTTATATTTATATCCATAGCAGGTGCAGTTATTCTTATGGTCGTTTATTACTTAATTTCAAGGGGGGATATAATACGATAGCAGAAAATGATAGGGTCTTACTGTTGGATCCAAGAGGAAAAAAATACCTTATTACAGTTACAAGCAAAATATTCCATACAAATCTAGGCAAGCTTGATCTTTCTGAGCTTGTAGGGAAGTCTTATGGAGATAAACTTAAATCCCACATGGGAAAGAGCTTTTCGATTCTAAAACCAAATCTGATTGATTATATCTACATGATGAAAAAGATGCCACAGACAATTAACCCTGACGACGCATGCCAGGTTATTGCAAATACTGGTATCTCTTCTGGGGATACTGTTGTCGAGGCAGGCGCGGGGTCAGGTGCCATGACGTTGATATTATCTTATACAGTATTCCCTGGAAAGGTCTATTCTTACGATATTAATGAAAGATTCCTAAAAGTTGCTAAAGAGAATATTGATATATATGGCAAAGGAAACGTCGAATTTAAGCTAAAGGATATCTATGAAGGGATAGACGAGAGAGATGTTGACCTTATTTCTCTAGACCTACCTGAACCATATAGGGTCGTTGGTCATGCATATGAAGCTTTGAGAGCAGGTGGATTCATATTCTCATTTTCTCCATGCATTGAGCAGGTCATTGATTTTAGAAGAGAAATATCTAAGTATGATTATTCCGAAGTAAGAACAATTGAGACCATAATCAGAGAGTATGAGGTCAAAGAAAAAGGAACAAGGCCAAAGACTAGAATGCTGGGGCATACCGGGTACATGTCATTTGCACGAAAAGCTTAATTTACCACCAGACTTCTTTTTTACCGGCAAGATACCATACAACATTTGAAACAAAGTGGACAAACGGAGTTATTATAATAGATATGAGGACAACTTCAAAAGAGGGAAGCCCTAGGGGCGCAACTAGTATTATTGCACCTAACATGAAATCAAGCTGATCTAGTAAAGGCGCTGCATTACCACTTTCTATATTTACTCTCCTTTTTATGAAACTTCCAAATATGTCCCCACCAATTGCACCAGCACCCATCAGAAATCCCCTTAGGATGGCATAACCTAAAGAGGGGAATGGCAGTGCTATATGCTGCAAAAGGCTTATTATTATACCTGCCAGGATTCCTACAAAAGTTCCTTTTATTGTCTTTCCTTTACCAAACAACCTTCTACCATCAGAAAGAACCCTACCGCCATCAAGTGGGGGGCCTCCTCCCCAAACGGCCGGTGCCATATTAGCAATGTAAGGTGGCAGTATAAACCAGATAATATTGAATATCAAAAGAGGCGTTATTTCGATCATATTGGGTCTCGTTAGTTTTTTATAGCCAATGAGAGTGGAGTATTTAAACCTTTTTAGGGAGGCCATTATGATTAAAACTATTTATTTTGAAGATAATATGGTCAAATATATAGACCAGACGCTTTTGCCAAATGAGTATAAAGTTGTATCTTGTACAGATGTTAAGAAACTGGAAGTTGCCATAAAGACCCTAGCTATCAGAGGCGCACCTGCAATCGGCGTTGCAGGGGCATATGGCATAGTCCTAGGGGCTTTAAGCTACAACGGAAATAATAAGGATGATTTTTTCAAAATAATTAAAGATTCTGAAAATATAAAAAATGCTAGGCCCACTGCAGTAAATCTCATGTGGGCAGTTGAGCGGATGATGCGTCATTTTGCCTCTATAAAAAATAACTCAATTGAAGAAATTAAAAAAGAGCTCGTTCTAGAGGCCGAAAGGATAAGGAAGGAAGATGCAGAGATTAATAGACAAATGGGGCAGTATGGGCACCCCCTTATTTCCACTGGAGATGGAGTACTTACTCATTGTAATGCTGGAGCACTTGCAACTTCTGAGTACGGGACCGCACTTGGGGTGATCAGGGCCGCCGTTGAAGCTGGAAAGAAGATTAGAGTCTACTCAGATGAAACAAGGCCGCTTTTACAAGGTGCAAGGCTAACTACATGGGAGTTAAAAGAGGACGGAATACCTGTAACTTTGATATGTGATAACATGGCCGGGATTTCCATGAGAAGAGGATTGATTCAGAAGGTAATAGTTGGGGCAGATAGAATCGCCATGAACGGGGACGCCGCGAATAAGATTGGAACCTACCAAGTAGCAGTTTTAGCTAAAGAAAATAACATTCCGTTTTACATTGCAGCGCCCATTTCTACATTTGACCCAAAAGCAAAAACAGGCGAAGATATACCTATAGAAGAGAGAGACAAGGAAGAAGTGACCCATCTTGGCGGCAAGAGGATAGCAACAGAAGGGATAGATGTTTTTAATCCTGCTTTTGATGTTACACCTGCAAAATATATATCAGGCATAATAACTGAAAGAGGCGTATTAAAGCCCCCTTATGAGAAGAGCATCAAGGAATTATTTGATAATTCTTGCTAGATTTTTTTCTATTTACAAATACCTTCTCTTTTTTGATTTACATACTCTATCATCTTTTGGACTTCAGCATCATAGGTGCTCTGATCTAAAATATTATGTTCTTTATTATACTCAGTAAATACTTTGGCGATATATTCTATTTCTTCTATTAGTGCATCATCACAATAAATTTTCTTTGATATTTCATCATATTTTTCTTGGTACATCAGGCTAAACTTCTCATTTGCAAAGAATCTTTCTTTGAGTTCATTTGTTCCCTGCATACCACCTTGCATCATACCTTCCGGCCTTTGGGCAGTCATATTGAAATCCCTTTGTGGCATTCCTTCAGGTCTTACAAAAGTCATGTTTAGATCTCTGTTTTGAGGCATTTGAGCACTCATATTGAAATCCATTTGATGCATACCGCCAGGCTGTTGGAAGGTCATATTGCCATCCCTATTTTGCATGTTTCTGTTCCCCCCTCCAAACCCACCAAAGGCAAGATTAAAGTCCCAGGCAAGCATTGTGAACTGCTCAGTCTCAGGATTATAGTAAAGGTAAAAATTTCGCCCCTGATTGTAAAATGAATCTTGATTGTCTATCAACTCATTTATTGCAATCATCGTCATAAAAGAATCCAGTTCTAGCCAGTTTGGTAGTTCTTTTTCAAACTCTTCATCACTTGATTCAGAAACAAATTTCATGAACTCAATTAGTTTTGAATAGTCCTCATTCTTCTTGTTTGTCTTCTGTTCGTACTCACTTACATATTTAGTCTGATCTTCTCCCTTGTATGCAAACTCTGGAGAGTTTCCTTTTTTGTATAGGATGCCGTTAGTTTGGTCAAAGTGCTTTTCTATATAGTTACCATCGATATTTTCACATATTACATAATAGTAAGCTTTGTTATCCCCAATCTTTACACTTGCATAGGAGTACTCTGGAACTATCTGGCCATTTTCTTGATAGATGAAAAGTGAGAGTGGCTCTTCTAGAAGAGCGCTACCGCTATTGAAGCTACCTGTACGTACTGCAATTTCTTTGTAACCTTGGTAACTCTGGCCATCCACATACTCATCTAATTTTATTAAATAAGGCGCTTGAACATCTTGACTAATAGTATTTTTCTTAAATAGACCATTTAGGGAAGAGTTTCCTTTTAATCTCAATCCAACGTTTTTGATCGTGACGCCATCTATAGTAATATCTGCAGGGAAATAGTCTTTTTCACCAGTTTCACTGAAAGTTGTGATCATCAAATTATAGTTTTCTTCCGTCATCTCAATTTGGATTTCATGAACTAGAGAGTCATCAAAGATGTATACGTCATTTTCAATAGTATCGGTATTTGCATTAACATTAAGATTGTTAGAAGAGCTATAAGGCACAATCATGGTATTCCCAATAATTACACCAAAAAATAAAATGGTAAAAATAAAAAGGAGAATAACTTTGTAATGCCTCTTTAGTTTGATATCCATGGTCTCCCCCTCAAAGGTCAGTTGTGTTGTATCCAGTGATCAGCGTGACCTTTAAGTTGCCGTTTAGTGTCTTTATCGAACTCAAAAACTTGTGTTTGTCAGAGTTTTTCTTTAGTTTAACACTATATACAAGTTCAGTGAGCATACCAGACCTAACAGAGTCGACACTTATCAGGTCAGATGATTCAGTGTACTTGACAAATGTATCGTCAAATAACTTCTGGAAGTCTACTTCGTTATTGACCTGTATCTTTAGTATCTGGCTTGTAAGTGGCCTTGAATACCAGTCAAATCTATACATGATGTAGATGATCATACCTATTATTATTGTAGCAACTATCGAAAGGAAGTAGAACTTTGTTCCTGTTGACATCCCTATCGCCATTGCAAAGAATATGAATCCAACATCCCTTGTCTCCTTCATAGCATTTCTAAATCTTATTATAGATAGCGCCCCTACAAGGGAGAATGCCCTAGCTATGTTTGATCCCACAACAAGCATTATTATGTCAACGACAAGCGCCATAAGCACTAGTGTCTGGACATAACTCTGGGTATAGGACGCACCCTTGTGAGTCTTCTGGTATATCCACCCGATAAATGAGACCAACACAAAAGAAAGTGTTAGTCCTAGCACTACATCTGTTGTGGAAAAAGTACCGCTCAAATCCTGAAAATTAAAAATTTCATCCAATAAATTTGCCATTAAAACACCTCATAAGCGTAATTTGGAACCTTTTGCGCCGCCTCTAATCCTGTGCAGTATTTACTAATTCTAATAAGCCTATAGTTCCTGTGCCCTATGACTTCAGTCACCCAGTAGGGTATCCTTTCATTTGCCTTAATTTCTAGAATTGATCTGTCAGGAGAGATAAGGAAATTTCCTATCTCTTTGGAATCCAAGACAAGATTATTTACCCTATACCTTATGTTTGTGTCAAAAGTTATCCTAAGGCCGATATCGTAGTCAGAGCCGACATAAGCCTTCCTAAAATAACTTGTAATTAGTGTGGGCTTTAAGTTGTAATTAATTAGCATTGAAAGAATTTCCTCTATCACAAGAGAATCTCTTGGATCGTGAGGTGGGATCTTTCTTTCATTGCAAAGAAGAAGGGCATCTTTGTATTTTAGTGCAACCCTCCTCTTCTGCACAGTTTTGTTAGTCCTCTGCTTTATCTCGACAAAGACAATTGAATCTTCAGTTAATTTATCAATTGTTTCGTAGAATCTTATCCTTAGTTTTCTCCTGAACTTTATTCCTTCGATCTTCTCCCAGTAGAAGCGATAGTCTTCAGTGTCGTAGTAGAGGCTTGTTATAGCGTAAGTTCCAGAGTTTCCATGGTCGTCCAATAGGAGGTATTTTTCCAGATCCTTCTTTAACTCCTCTACCTGTTCTATCGAGAGGAGATACTTTAATTCAAATCTGTTGAACTTCCTTATTGGCTCCATAAATAGGGCGATACTTATAATTAATATAGGGATTTTCTAACATTGTCTTGGAACATTGTAACTAGAAGTTTTAAGAGGTGGCTAACGTATCTAGCCAGTGTTAAAAGCAAAACTCCAAAGATTTCTTTCATTCATTTAGAAAAGACTTAAATAATCTCATACTTCAAAATATATGATGAAAGTTAAAGAAATAATCATCAAAGAAATTGAAAAAACTCCTGAACCTATTTTAGAAGAAGTATTAGATTTCATGATTTATTTAAAAACAAAGAAAATGGATATTCTTGAAATTTCTCTAATGAGTGAATCCTCTCTAAAAAAAGATTGGCTAACTGTAGAGGAGGATAATGCTTGGGCAGATTTGTAAAAGCCAAATTTTATATATTACTTTTATAATATTTAATCAGATGAAATCCGATATTATTTCAATTCCCGAAGATATTAAACTAGAAATGGAGAAATTTTCTGACATTAATTGGTCTGAAATAGTTAAAAATGCGATAATAGAAAAAATCTCCTTTTTAGAAGAGATGGAAAAAAATTTGGATAGAAGTGCCCTTACTATTGAAGATACAATTATTCTTGGTAAAAAAGTAAATAAATCTTTGAGAAAACACTATAAGGATTGATATATTGGAACTTGTAGTAGATGCCAACATTATATTTGCTGCATTTATTAAAGATAGTAAAACTAGAGAAATTTTAATTAGTAATAAATATGTACTATACGCTCCTGAATATTTACAATTTGAAATAAATAAACACATTGATTACCTACAAAATAAAACAGGATTATCTAATTCTGAATTAAAAAAATATGTTTCTAGATTGTTTTTTGAATCAAATATTAATATAATTTCTAAAAATTATTTTTCTAGCTTTTTACAAAAGGCAGAAATAATATCGCCTGATCCCGATGATTGCGCGTATTTTGCTTTAGCCTTAAAATTAAAATGTGGGATATGGTCAAATGATAAGGATTTGAAAAATCAAAATATTGTAAATATATACTCAACTAAGGATCTTCTAGATATCTTCTAAAATAGTCCATACATCTTAGTTCAATTAAGGTATTATTTCTTAGAATTGTAAAGCTCTTTAATTTATTTAAATCGTTTGGATTTTGATCTTCTAAGCAAAGCTCTATAGCTTCTTTGATGTTTTCCATTGCTTCTTCTATAGTTTCTCCATAAGAGTGGCAACCTTTGAGTTGTGGGCAACTTACTATATATACGCCATCTTCATCCATCTCAATAATAATAATTGGAAGATGCAGTTTTTCCAGAGTATCGCCTATTCCATATATGTTACTACGGATATAAACTTTTCTAATACATATTTATCACTATTTTAGCCAGTGTTAACAGTAAAAACTCCAAAGATTTCTTAAGAAGTATTTGCATTGATAAGCAATAAATGCGAAAGCTTTAAATACTATTAGCGATAAATGATAATGATAGTAGATAACAGTTTATACATATATATGCCGAAAACTGATAATTGTTAATCATAGAGGTTAATTGATGAAAAGTATAACGATTAAGGGCATCCCAGACGATCTCTACTTCAAGCTCATCGAGTGGAAGGGCAAGATGAAGGCTGAGAACTGGGAAGATTTTTTGGAAAAGATGGTAAAGATGTTGGAGGAGAGCTAAAATTGAGTGTTTCATTTTCTGAAATTATGGTAAAATCGTTTCATGATAATGTTTTTATATCGTTTCACATTAGGGAGGTATTAGCTTGAGATATTATGAACCAAAAATTGGTTTAAATTATGACACAATTAAGAGAATTGATTATATGGATGATACTGTTAAGAATCGAAATCTTATGATAAAAAAACTAATCGTTTCAAAAAAGGAGGTAGATTTGTTTGAATAAGAAGATTTTAAGTTTTATATTTGGATCATTGTTAGTATTTAGTTTATTTGGAGCAATTGAGTTTGGGGAGGTTAGTGCTGCAGAAACATGGGGAGTTGCCTTAACTAGTGCAACTTCTGGAACGGCTTATTTCAATAGCGGAAGCATGCCGATGAATTTCAATGTTAAAATTACTTATAGTAGTGTTCCATCAGGAACTCCACTAACTAAGATTACTATCACACCACCAGCAACATATACCTTAGCTAATCTTGGTAGTCAGCCATCTGCCCCATCAGGGTGGTCAATAGATTATACTAGCCCTGCAGGAACAATAAGTTATAATCATACCGGGGCTTCTGGAAGTGCTACTATTACATTTCCTGTTAAGATTACAGCCGCACCTTTGGTAGATACTTTAGGTGACACTTGGACAATAGCGGCAACTGGTGGTGGTACATTAGGAAATCTACTCCCAAATACATTTGTAGATAATACCCCTCCTGAATTTGAAATGAGATACATTAAATCTCCAAAAGTTGAGAATGCGATAGGGATTAACGATATCTTGGGATTAGGTACTGTTACTCTTCAACTTTTTGCAGATGAACCAGTGGCTCCGACTTCATCAACTAGCGATAGACCCACAGTAAAAGTCAAACAGATTAATAAAACTGAAACGTCAGTTACAATGACCTCACAATCATCGTCATATCCTGATAGCATCTTTACTGGTTCTTATTCAATAACAAGTACCAGCGGGGCAAGTGATGGGTTAGCAACAGTAACTGTTTCTGCAAAAGACATGGCCGGAAATATAGGAACTACTATCAATTGGGCAACATACGATGGGCCTTCATTTATAGTAGATTCACAGTGTCCTGTTCCAGTACTTTCTAGCCCCTCTAACGGTGCTTCTCAAGCATCTCCTACAGTTGTATTCATATGGGAAAAGATTCCCGATATTTCAAATAAAAATGTAACTTACACATTACAATATTCTACCTCTTCCACATTTGGCTCTAATGTCGTAACCGTAGCCGGAGTTTTTGATGATGATGCAGGCACCCCATTATCTGGGGCTGCATGGACTGTTCCTTCAGCCTCAACTAGGGCATATACAACTAGTATTATACCTGGTACATACTACTGGAGAGTAAAGGCTGCAGACACATTAAATAATGAAAGTGCTTACTCTTCATCAAGAAGCCTTACTGTTACTTCAGATGATACAACTCCTCCTAATTTCAGAATTCGTTATCTAAAAACACCTAAAATTGATTATAATACAACACCGGATGTAGTAGGCGGAGGGTCAATGCAAGTTAGGATCCATGCATCTGAAACTCTAAAATCAAAACCAACAGTTCAAGTAAAACTACACAATCAAACTACATGGACTACACTCACTGTCACTGAATCTGCGCCTGCATCTATTTTCACCGCTACCTACAATATTCCAACTTCAAACACATATAATGGATTTGCTCAAATTACTGTATCTGGGGAAGACATCTCTGGAAATGTAGGAACAACTATTAATGCTTCTGCATGGGATCCCCTTAGAAGCACCACTCCACCTTACTTGTCAAAAGAAACTGATTCAGACGGTGCATTCTTCTATGTGGACACTGCAACAGATGCGCCTGCATTAAGGTTTCCAAATAATGGGTACTCAGTTCCAAATCATCAAAACGTAGTTGATTTCAATTTCAGTAAAATTACTGACATTTCAGCTGAAAGACCAGCAGATCTTGGACAAAACAACTGTATTACATACCATATCCAATACTCAACAACAGCTGATTTCTCATCAAATGTTATTACACAAAGTGTTGATGTAAATGAATCTATAAATTCTCCTGTTTTTTGTGATACTGGCTCAGCTGCAAATTACAATAACTGGTCAATAGGAACATCAGTTGTAAATAGTAGGGGCCACAAATCTCAAGCACTTTCAAATGGATCATGGTACTGGAGAGTATGGGCGACAGATAAACTAGGTAATCAGAGCCCATATTCTGAAACAAGGCAGTTCTCAGTTTCAACTGTAAGACCTGGACTTAATTCACCAACTGATCTCTCTCTCTTGAATTATAATGACCCAGTTTTAAGATGGGGAAAAGTTCCAAGTGCTACATCTTATAACATAAGACTCTCTAGAGGGGACAATGTCTTTATTAACTATACATTATACCCTGATAAGATCGCAGTCAACGGATTTTCAAATGATTGGGACCCTTTAACAACTAGTATAATGGACTATAATGTTTCAGTATCAACTCCGCCAACACCAGCCATAGGCAGGCTTGAAGACGGGGTCTGGTACTGGGCGGTTTCATCAAACTTAGATTCACAGGCTTACTCTGGGACTTGGAGATTTACTGTTGATACAACAGGCCCTCCAGGACCACAACTAATTACGTTGACAGATGGACAGGTAAGCCAGAACAAGAGGCCAACATTTACTTGGGCGTCTGTATCGGATACGAATGATTTATCTAATCCAGTAAGATACTATATCCAAATATCTGGAAATGCAAGTTTCCCCGACGCACCAGGACCTGCAAATTCTTCATTTAGTGGAACTTCTCCTGATTCAAAATGGAATACTAGCCAATTTACGCCATGGAAAGACGTGACTTATCAAAGAGGTCCATTAACTACTACAAGTTTTTGTGCCTACAAAGGATTTCCCAGAAACTCTATTAACTAACCCAGGCGATGCTTACTATTGGAGAGTATATGCAGTTGATTCTGCTGGAAATCGTGGAACAAATTCGCCTACAAGAAACTTTAGGGTAAGCACATCCCCTCCTCTAGTTTGGGGCGAAATACCTTCAGGGGTAACTACTTGTAACAACAACTGGCCAGATGAATGCTTAGTTGCTCCAAGAGACAATTTAGCATTAGGACTTAGATCACCATCAAATGGATTCACTACTAACACAAGAAATCCCTCTTTAGAATGGAGACATTCAAGGTGTGATTGTGTAGTAAGGGAGATATCAAGCTATATAATACAATACTCCAAAGATATTACTTTCCCCTCTGATAAAACAACAGATATCGCTGGGGTTTTCCAGGTATTGGGAGTTAATCCAGACAATAACCTATTACTAAACATGGGGTACACCATTCAGACACCACTCTACAATGGAACATACTTCTGGAGAGTATGTGCAGTAGATACTGCAGGAAATAGAACTCAGTTCACAGCCCCATGGAGTTTTACAGTGAATGTCCCTGACAACGAGCAGCCATCAACACCAGAGTGTTCTTCAACAGTTCCATGTCCCTCAGGTCAGACCTGTCAATCTGGTGTGTGTGTTCCAATAACATACTCTGCAGGAAACTTGACAATCACAGTACAAAACTCTGGAGGAACTGCAATATCCGGTGCTACAGTCACAGTTGACGGCACAGCCCAGACAACTGATGCTGCAGGGCAGGTAACATTCTCAAGCCTTTCCGGAGGTAACCACACAATAAACAACATAACTGCCTCAGGATATGTCGACTATGGAACAGCTACAGTCCTAGTTAATGGAAACACAACACAGACTATAACTCTAACAACACCAGGTACAGAGGGTTATGTCTGGGGATCAGTATACTTTGATGCAATAGGAACTGCTGCACCAAATGTCTTGATAGACATATACAATCAGTCTACAGATGTAAAGGTAGATAGCCGTCTTACAAACAGTGAAGGAAAGTTCCAGTCATCACCACTCCCCTCAACAGGCACATACTACATAAAGATCCCGGCATACGAAAAGGAATTAAGAGACTTACAGCCTACATCACTCACAACTGGAGAAAAGATTGTAATCCTTGAAACAAAGGGAACAGTCACAGGAATAGTCCAGGATGACACCGGCCAGATAGTTTCATCTGCAACTGTTGTATTGAAGAAGTACCCTGGTGAGGAGTTTGTCGATACAAAGACAACTAACTCAATAGGCCAGTTCTCCTTCGATGCACTACCTGGAACATACATCGTGACAATATCAAAGGCAGGATACGATGCATACACATCCTCATCATTCAGTGTCCAGTCAAAGCAGACAGTAAACTTGCAATCTGTTCTTGGAAACATAGTGCTTAACTCAATAAGAGGTACACTAACAGTATCAGTTAAAGATGACAAAGGTGCAACAATAAACACCGCTACAGTAACAATAAGATCAAGCACTGGAGCTGTAGTTAGGTCAATTACAACATCTGGAGGTACAGGCTCAACTCAGCTTGCACCAGGCGCATACAGGGTATCAGCAGTATCTAGTGGATTTGCAGAAAGCCTTCAGCAGACAACTAACATCACATCAAACCAGACTTCATCACTATCTATAACTTTAGCCCCTGCAACAGGCTCAATTAGGGTAGTTGCAACAGATGCAAGCGGCGCACCACTTACTGGAGCAAGTGTCTATATCGACGGCACACTTTCTGGAATAACAGATGACCAGGGAGAGCTTCTTGTTACAGGGCTCAAACTCGGAACACACACAGTCAAAGTATCGAAAGGCGGATACACTGCAGTAGAGGAGCAGATAACAGCAGGCGAGGCAACAGCAATTGTTGACACTGCACTTCCAAAGAACAACTTAATACTATACCTTGGTATAGGTCTTGGATTACTAATACTTGCTGGTGCAATATACTTCCTTAAATTTGCAAATAAAGGAGGTCCAAAGAGACCACCAATGCCAAAGGGACCAGCCCTACCAGGAAGACCAGGCGCACCAAAGCTTAGACCTCACAGACACAAAGGCGGACTACCACCATCCTCAATTAAGATAAAGAAAAAGAATCTTTAATTTTTTAATCTTTTTCTTTTAAATTATTTTTAATACTATACTAAATAGCCATGAAAAATAATCAAATGCCTCCCTCAGCCGAAAGACAGCTTTTCAGGCTTGAGAGGGAATATGAAAACGGATCTATTCCGGAAAAGGATTATGAGATAAGAAAAAGGGAAATTCTAGCTAGGGCAAGCGGTATCCCTCAAGGACACACAGATACACATCGCATAAAAAAACAGAAGATTAGAAAACAAAAAATCCAAAAACCCGCAAAAGATTCTAGTTTTATAAAAAATGCATTCCCATTTATTTTGATTGGATTGCTCTTGATAGGTCTTTCTTTTAAGATAATTCCAGAGCTTGGGCAAAAGGGCTCTGTAATAGTCAGCACAATTGAGAAATCTGTCCCAAAGGAGATAATCCCTTCATTGAGCCAGGATAATAGCCAGGCAGGCAATCAAAATTCTGAGCCATACTCCCCTCCAAATATCCCTCAGATTTCAGTCCCGCCACCTGTTTCATCCACATCTACCATAGAAACACCTACATCAACAATTACACAAACAAACACTATAATCGATGATTATATTTCCCAAGATAAAGCCACACACACCTTTACAGTCCCAGAGGCAAATTCAATTATCTACAAGGTTCAATCGGAATTGAAGATCAATGTACCGAGATCAATGAGCTTTGGCACACCTTCAATATACGGTGGTGAAGGTATAATAAACACTTCAGTTGTGAGGGGCGGGTACTACCTCTTCTCTGACAGGCCACCCAAAGACAGTAACACGATGATAACGATATTTGTCATTGAGCCCGGCAAGGAAGATACATTCTTCAAAGAGCTTGACCGATACATGTCATCGTTTGAATCTGCATACAACATAAATTCTACATTATATGAGAAGGTGGACGGCCCTAAACTCACATCTTCACCCTCAATCCAATACCAGTTCAAGTTTTATCCGGCAGGTGACAAATCTTTCCAGTCAAATGTAAGGCTTACAGCGATTAAAAAATCTAATCTTATCGTCTATATATACCATCTTGACAACCTTGGGCTCTTTTCCTCCCAGATAGACAATGAGAAAAAGATCATTTCAATATTAAATTCTTACAAATAACCTTAAGGAAAAACTTATAAAAGAAATTTAACTAACTATAATGAGGATATATATGAAGTCTAAGTTATCTTTATTTGCAATAGCAACTATCCTAATCTTTAGCTTATCTTTAGTTTCTGCCCAGTACCCTTCAGTAGTTGACAACTCATCTTCATCAGCAGGCGTAGGTCCCCAGGTAAATCCAGACGGGTCATACACCTTCATTGTAGAATCTCCAAGCGGAGTATTCTCGTCAGTCTCCGTTGTAATTAACGGCAAGACTTACCCTATGGAATACAGTAACACTAGATGGATTGTTACAATACCGGGGCTTTCATCAGGTACAATTTATTACTATCAAATTGTAACTTCCGCAGGGGTAGTATTCCAGGGCGCAAACCAAAAGCTTTAGAGATTAGATCAAATTAAATTTTTCTTTTATTTATTTCTTAAACTAATTAAACAGAAAAAGTTAAAAAAATATTAGATTATTTTACAGTTGATGGCCACAAACGATGAGTTCGATAGAGAGATTAGGGAAGCAACGAGAAGATATGTCAGAGGCGAGGTATCAAAGGACGAGTTTGAATCTTTAAAGAAAGAGATAGTTTCCCGCCACTTGAAAAGAGCCTATCAAAAAGATATTGAATCCCGAAAGAAAACTCCAAATAAGCTATCTAGGGGCAATAAAGGCTTACTTTTACTTTTGATCCTACTGATTTTATCCTTATCCACATACGCGATTGTTACAAATGTACTGTACGTCGCTCCGCTAGATACAACTGCTAGTGAAGAGGAGACTATATTTGAAAAGATTATTTCCATACCTAAGGCCATAATTGAAAATGATCCTGCTACTACTATCGAGCCTATTGATAAGGCGATAATTGACGACAAGTCAAGGCACATATTCACACAAGGAGAAGCTAGCACTGTTCCAGCTAAGATTCTAGCTACCTTGCCATTTTCCTTGATGCGGAGTATGACTATAGACAACTTCTCTCTTGACGGGGCGGAAGGTGTGGTAGACCTCTCAGTTGTAAAGGAAGGATATGTTATTTACCCCTCCAAAACTACGGGTGGTGCTGAAGTCTATATAACACTGTTTCTCGTTGAATACGGCAAACACAACAAGTTCTTCAGGGAGATTTCAACTTATGTTGGAAGTTTTGACAGCTTAAGGAGGGGCTATACAAGAGGAGGGGACGGCGTTTCTACAGAACTTTCTTCCATACAATACGATTATGCCCTAACTGAAAACAGTAACAGATATCCAGTGAGGGCAATATCGTTTAAGAGTTCAAATATTGTAGGCTTCATCTACTACCTTGATCCAAAGGGGGAGTTTTCCCTCCAAAGCCAAATAGAAGGGAGCGTTAAATCCGTACTAAAATCTTATGAGTAGCCAAGAGGAAAGAATTACTATGAGAAAACTTTTGCCTGTGACTTTAATTATACTCTTCACATCTCTTGTTCTCTTATTCTCTAAATTGAGTGGGGTGCTCCCAGAAAATAACGATGCACTACGTATTATTATTTTTCTTGAGTTGTTATTGATATTTTTTGCTGCTCTGAACTATTTTAACTTTAAAATAACTGAAAAGAATATTGGGCCAGTTGTTTTTGTTCTAATCATAGTTACCCTTTTGATATACGTCTTCTATTCCTTTAAGCTCTATTCAATGCCGGTCTTAGGATTTCTTGTCTTGGCATGCATACTGGCCTCTTTAATACTGCTATTTAATGCTAAAGATAAATCCGTGAGATATTACCTAGGTATAGTAATACTTGGGATACTGGGTGGCGGCCTTATTACTTATAGGTTCTGGGACCTTTCTTATATTTCCATACTGCTTGGGATAATGACTTCTGTCTTGATTATATCATTATCTTTACTTCTGGAGGAGGAAGATGAAAAGCCCAGCAGTTAAGATATTGGCACTTTCCATTATACTTGGAAGTTTCTTAAGATTGTACAAGCTTAACACCAATTACGTATGGTTCAATGATACCTTTTTTAGATTGACTCCTGCTTTGGAGATATTGCAAGGTGTACCTGTAAAATACGATTCTGGCATGATAGGTGTAACTGGACTTGGCCTACTGTGCTTTTCCATATCAAAAGATTTGTATCCTGTTGTTCTAGCAGTCTGTTTAGCCGGGATACTCTGCATACCCTTATCCTATTACTTTGTCTTAAAGATGACAAAGGATGAAAGGATAGCTGCTTTGGCAGCACTATTTGTATCTATCAATCCTACATTGGTGGCCCTGTCAAAAGTCTTGATTTGGGACATCTTTGTCGTTTTTTTCTTTTTAATATCGGGGATTATTTTTTTGTCTTTAAAGGAGAAGCCCAGCACGGTAAAAGGGATATTACTTGGGATTTCTCTATTCCTCTTATTTTCATTTAAACTGCCGAACGTCCTATTTGCTATTGTGTTCTATCTTTTCCTATTTTATTTTAGGAAATTTTCTATTCCCAAAAGTAAAGATCTTCTTATTTCTGGAGCGGTGTACGGGGCTTTACTTGGAATATTCTTCTATTCCTTCCCGAATGCTTTAAATTTTTTTACAAGAGGAGGGGGGCCAAATTTTTTTATAAAAGAGGATTACATTTCATTGACCATTGCAACCCTAAAGTTACTACTCTCTCCAGTAGCCTCACCACAAACAAGTATGGCCTTTTCATTTGACATGGGGATTGGCATCTTTTTTTCTCTTGGGATTATCTCTATCATACCCTTTATCTTTTATTTTAAAGATATTAGGAAAATAGACGAATTATTCTATGTTTCAGTAGTTCTAGTTATATCCCTCTTCTATATTAATTATAGTGGCTGGTCGCATAGGTACCTTTCAGTGCCACTAGTTTTAATGCTAATTTTTGTTTCATACGGCATAATAAAGATGAGGGAGAAAAACAATTTAATTTCGTTTGTAGTTATCGGTGTCTGCATTTTTGCTTCGTTGGGATCATCTGTTATTACGGTGGACAACTGGGCTTCTGATAAATCCCTTGCAGAAAATCATGTTGCAACGCCACTTTCTCTTTTTGATGGCGTTACTGAAATGGTAGAAATTGAAGGCGTGGATGCTATTGCTTCCCCTTATGGAAGGGTCTTTAAATTTTATTATTTATCTGGGCATCTTAACTCTGAGATAATTGATTTTTATTCCTTGGAGGATACAGAAGTTAAAGAAAGGATTGATACAGCAATTTTCAATGGGAAAAAGGTGTGGTATGTTGAAGGGTGGCCAGATGTATTTGTTTCCGGTGGAAAAAATACAATAAATTACAAGGCCATTATAGAAGATTCATTTTTCCTTAAAAATTATTATATTTCTAGAGAAATGATATATCTATCGGACATTGCATACCCTTCCCTTACAATTTATGAAGTTGAAAACAAATAAAAATATGGAAAAAAATAGGGAAAATAGGGAAAAATTTAAATTTTCCCTATTTTTTGCGAATATCTTAAATTTTTTTAGAAAGATTTATATATTAGAAAAAAAATCAATTATCGGTGATTAAATGAAAGCAAAGTTGATAGTAGGACTTGCTATATTAATGATGGTAATGGCAATGGCAAGCGTTTCTGCTCAGTACCCTTCAGTAGTTACTGGGGGAGTCAGCTCTAGCCCATTTCCACCAGGCCCTCAACAAATCGGTAACAACTATTCCTTTGTAGTAGATGTGCCTTTAGGAACCTTCGATTCAGTCCAAGTTATAATTGATGGAATCGCATACGATCTAACATATGAAAATGGGGCTTGGAGAGGAGTATTCCCAGCCAAACCAGGTCAGACCTATATCTACCGAATTACAACAAGATTTGGAGTAACATTCGAGAGCAGTCCACACAAACTGTAAGTTGAATCATATGAAAGATATTTTTTCGTTAGCTTTTATAATTTTAAATTTACTAATTTTTGGGTATGTTCTAATAGGTTTTCATGAAATTGGTCAATTGTTGTATGGTAGCACCATTTTAATAGGACAAAATATAGCAAGCGCTTTTGCGCTAGTTTCTTATATTTATGTTGGATTTGATTTATTTAAAAATAGATCCTATAATGGAATAGTATTTGCTTTAACTTTAACATGCCTTATTTGGGCCATATCTTTGGCATTATATTCTACAACTTTTTTCCTTGAGATGGGAAAACAGTTGGCCTTGCCTTTTATTTTCACCATGTTTCTATTTTACAAAAATAGACAAGATATTTCTACTAGGAAAATCCTGACTGAAATACCTCTCGCTGCTATTTTTTGGATAAGTCTTACCATTTTAAGTTTTGAGAATATTTATAATTTAGTAATATCAATTATGGTATTGGGGATAGCTTACTATTTGATTGAAATGATCTACCCAATTCAAAAGGAGGTCTTAAATGAAGTATAGATTAGTAATAGTTTTATTGATTTTAGGAGGAATATTATTTTCAGGTTGTTCAGAGAAAAAGACTACGGTCACACCTGAGGAACCAGCAGAACAATACAAAGAGCTAATTGCATATAGGACGTATATTGACAGAATTGAGCAAGATGGTAGAAGGACCATGGTAATCATTGTAAGCTCATCTGCAACTAAAACGCAAGTTAAGGACCTTGTAGACTTTCTAGTAAAAGATATCAAAGAAACAAAGATCTGGTTAGAGGTATGGGATGACCTTGAGACATTGCAAAAGGGAAGTGCAATAACAGATGCAGATAAGATTGCACATTACATTATGTATGCAGAAGTAGACAAAAGCACAGGTAAGAAAGGCTACTACTGGGAAAGAACATACAGTTGAGCGAAATGATTGGAATAGTTCTTGCAGGCGGCTTTGCTACACGAATGAAACCGCTTACCTGTAGTAAGCCTTTGCTACCGCTAGGCAATAAATCCTGCTTAGAGCATGTCTGCGATAAATTATCTGAGATAAAAAACTTAGATAAGATTTACATAACAACATCAAAATTATTTGAAGAAGATTATAGAAAATGGGTGGATTCATCAGAGCTAGGTGAAAAATTTCAACTTTTTATTGAGCCTGCGAAATCTGAGGCAGAAAAACTAGGAGCTTTAAGAGCAATATTGTACCTAATTGATAGTAAGGGGATAAGTGATGACCTATTGATTTGTGCAGGGGATAACTACTTTGACTTTTCAATTAAAGAACTAGTTGATACTTATAAAAAGTCAAATTCACTAACTGTTGGATTGCATGATCTGAAAGATATGGAGAAGGTAAAACTTTATTCAGAGATAACACTTGAAAATAATTACATAAAACATTTTGAAGAGAAGCCAAAAGACCCAAAATCATCACTTGTATCAACAGCACTTTATATTTATCCGAAGAGTTCTATTTCTTTGCTTAGGAAAGCCGTTGATAGCGGCTATGTTGATAGCCCTGGTAAGTTTATTGAGTTTGCAGTAAGAATGGGACACCCTATTTACGGGAAAGTCATGGGTGGCAAGTGGATTGATATAGGGGATCGAGACTCTTACCTAGAGGCAAATTCCTTACTGCTTAAAGGCAAATCCTTTATCGGTGAAAATTCAAAAATAGATGAAAAATGTGAGATAGGCAATAACGTTGTAATTGGAAAGGATTGTAATATCACTAGTTCCCATATCGATAATGCCGTTATCCTACCAAACTCTATAGTTAGCTCATCAACTATAATAAACGCAGTTATAGGGGCAAATTCTAAGATTTTTAGTAAAACTATAAAAGATAAAATCTGTGAGGTAAATTGATGGCTAATTATTTAGTTACTGGTGGAGCGGGTTTCATAGGGAGTCATCTTGTTGATAGGCTTATCAATGACAATAATGTCACTGTAATTGATAATCTAAGCTCTGGCAAGAAAGATTATATTAATCCAAAGGCATCCTTTGTAAATAAAGACCTTCTAGATTTAGAAAGTATTTTAAGTGATTTTGAAGGTATTGATACAGTTTTTCATATAGCTGCTAATCCTGATGTCAAGCTAAGTGCAGTTGACACAAAAATTCATTTCGACCAAAATATCGTTGCAACTTACAATGTGTTGGAGGCCATGAGAAAAAAGGATGTAGGAAAGATTGTCTTCACTTCCTCTTCAACTGTATATGGAAGAGCTCCAATGCCGACACCAGAACATTATGGGCCTTTGATACCTGAATCTATTTACGGAGCGTCTAAACTTGCATGTGAGGGGTTGATTTCTTCTTACTGCCATACATTCGGTTTTAAGTCGTGGATATTTAGATTTGCCAACATAATCGGCGAAAGGTCAAATCACGGGATTATACCGGATTTTATAGAGAAGCTGAAAAAGAATCCTACAGAGCTTGAGATACTTGGAGACGGAAAACAATTGAAATCTTACCTCTATATTGGAGAATGTATAGACCAGATACTTTTTGCATATAATAATAGCAATGATAAGGTTAATATTTTCAATATAGGATCTCTAGACCACATTTCTGTAGAAAAGATAGCGGAGCTTGTTTCCAATAAAATGAGATTGAATCCAAAGTTTAAGTTTACCGGTGGGGAGATAGGCTGGAAGGGGGATATTCCAAGAATGCTATTGGGCATTGACAAGTTGATTAGCCTAGGGTATGCCCCTAAATACAATTCTTTTGATTCAGTAAAAAAAACTGTAAGGGAGCTATTGCATGATTGAAGTTTCAGTCGTTATACCGACACTAAACGAGGAGAAGACCATCGGTATTTGCATCGATAAGATAAATAAAATCTTCAATGAATACAAAATAAACGGCGAAATAGTAGTTTCAGATAGTTCAACAGATTCAACTCCTGAAATTGCAAGATCAAAGGGTGCAAGAGTTATACATCCTAAGGAAAAGGGATATGGCAACGCTTACCTTGATGGAATAAACGCTTCTAAAGGAAAATACATTATAATTGGGGATGCTGATGACACCTACGATTTTCTGGAACTACCGAAGTTTTTAGGGCCACTTCAAAACAAAGAAGCTGACTTTGTTATTGGAAATAGATTTGGTGGTGGTATTGAAAAAGGCGCAATGCCATTCTTACATCGATATATCGGAAATCCTCTATTGACTAGAGTATTGAACTTATTCTTTCATGGAAAAGTTTCTGATACCCATTGTGGAATGAGGGGATTTACAAGAGATGCCTGGAAGAAACTTGATCTTAAGACAGGTGGGATGGAGTTTGCCTCAGAGATGATTATAAAGGCAATTCAGAAGAAATTAGTTATAAAGGAAGTTCCGATAAAACTCTATCCAAGAAACGGTAGTGAAGCAAAGATAAGTTCATTCGCCGATGGGTGGAGACACTTAAGATTTATGATGCTTCTTGCACCAAACTACCTCTTCATGATCCCAGGATTATTGTTATTTGGTTGTGGACTAATACTTATGACTTTATTGTTATTTGGACCATTGAGGGTGGGTGTGATCAAACTTGATATACACCCGATGGTATTAGGTAGTTTACTTACATTATTTGGATTCCAGATAATTCTCTACTCCCTAATTGTGAAGGAGTACGGTGTTACTGAAGGGCTTATACCGGAGAGTAGGACTGTTAGTTTTTATCATTCACACTTCAGTTTGGAAAGCGGATTAAAAATTGGAGGGATAATATCTATACTTGGATTTATTTTCAATTTATGGATACTTTTGGCTTGGACCTCTAATGGTATGGGTGCGCTCCCCGTTTCATCATTGAGACTTGCCATACTAGCACTCACAATCTTTATTATAGGAATAGAGATAATGTTTACATCATTTGTCATGAGTATTTTTAATATCAAACATATATATTCAACGAGGGGATCTTAATGTCAAAATACTTAGTTACTGGTGGCGCAGGTTTCATAGGAAGTCATCTAGTTGACGAATTAATAAAAAAAGGAAATGAAACGATAGTTGCAGATAATCTACATACTGGCTCTTTAGATAATATTGCAAAATATAACAAAGATATTGATTTTATCAATAAAAATATAGGAGATATTTCCCAACAAGATGTTAAGGACATAGATGGAATATTTCATTTAGGAATCTATTCTTCCTCTCCGATGTATAAAGAAAATCCTTCTTTACTAGGAATTGCCATAAACGACTTTATTAATATGTTAAAGCTTAGCCAGAGCTTAAATGTTAAAATTGTCTGGGCCTCTACTTCTTCAATCTACAATGGAAATCCTACACCTTGGAGAGAAGATATGGATATATTTGTTAAGGATTACTACACAGAAACTAGATACGCAATGGAAAGATTGGCTAGTTTACATCATGATTGGCATGAAACTATGTCAATTGGGCTTAGATTCTTCTCAGTTTATGGCCCAAATGAAAGATCAAAAGGAAGATATGCAAATTTAGTATCTCAATTCTTATGGGATATGAAAAATGGAAAATCTCCAATCATATATGGAGATGGAGAGCAACGAAGGGATTTCATCTATGTAGATGATGTAACCAATGGTATTTTGAAAACTTTTAATTCTAAACTCAAGTTTGGAATTTACAATATCGGAACTGGAGTTTCCTATAGTTTGAATGAAGTTGTAGAGCTAATAAACGATAGTCTAAATACTTCTATTATTCCAAGCTATTTGGATAATCCAATAAAAGGATATGTCAAAGATACCTTGGCAGATACGTCAAAGAGCAAAAAAGAACTTGGATTTGAGGCCAAAATTGGATTGAAGCAAGGGATTACTTACTTGTTGAACAAATAAATGGAGATAATCTAAAATATAAAATCGTGATTGCTTGAAGATTGCTATAGTTATTGATGTAATTTATCCCTATAGTAAAGGAGGAATGGAGAAACGTTTATGGGATATCACAAATAGATTGGCATCAGAAGGACATGAAATACACATCTATTGCATGAAATATTGGGACGGAGAAAATGTAATTATAAATCAAGGAGTATACCTGCATGGTGTTTGTAAGAGTTTAGAATTATATAAAAATGATAAAAGATCTATAAAAGAGGCCTTATATTTCTCAATTAGACTATTCTTCCCATTATTAAAAGGAGATTATGAAATAATCGATTGTCAGAATTTTCCGTATTTTTCATGTCTTACGGCTAAATTAGTATCTCTATTAAAAAGAAAAAAATTGATAATAACTTGGCATGAAGTTTGGGATAATTATTGGTATGAGTATTTAGGTAAAAAGGGAGTTTTTGGAAAGATAATAGAAAAATTTGTCTCAAAAATTACAAATTACAACATTGCTGTTTCTGAGTTAACAAAGTTAAATCTAGAAAAGATTGGATGCAAAGGATCTATACAAATAATACCGGTTGGCATTGAATATGATTTTATATCAAGAGTTAACCCATCAGAAAATAAATCAGATATAATTTTTGTTGGAAGGCTAATCGAACATAAAAATCTATATTTATTATTAAGATCTATCTATCTATTAAAAAAAGAAATTCCCAATATAAAATGTAATATTGTTGGAGATGGTCCTGAAAAAGAAAAACTAATAATATTAGCAAATAACTTAAACTTGAATAATAACGTTTCTTTTTTAGCATTTATAGGTGAGCACACAGATTTAATTTCCCTTATGAAATCTTCAAAAGTTTTCGTTCTGCCGTCCTCAAGAGAAGGATTTGGAATAGTTGTTCTAGAAGCAAATGCTTGTGGATTGCCTGTAGTAACTAGTAATCATGAAATGAATGCCGCAAAATATTTGATATACGATTATAATGGACGAGTTAGTAAAATCTCTGAAAATGATTTTTCTAAAAATATATTAGAAATAATCCATTTAAAAGAAGAAAATAAAAAGAGATGTATCGAATTTGCTAAGAAATACGATTGGAGTATCATAACAAATAAAATCATAAATTATTATAGAGAGGTTAATCATGCCTGAAGAAGTAAATATTTTATCAGTTACTCCATATTCATTTCCAGAAAAAGGGGGTGCCGAGAATTATACACATAATATAGAGAAAGAATTGGTCAAAAAAAATTTCAATGTAACTAGGGTATGTAGTTCTATTCTATCCAAAGAAAAAAATTATATTGATGGTATTAATGTTATCCGACACTTACCGGATTTTGTTATTTCAAACACGCCAGTGAAAATATCTCTCCATACTATATTAAAAAGATTAGTAAAAAATGAAAAATATACTTTAATTACTTCTTATATGCCAGTTCCATACTATGCAGATATCGCATCTGTAATAAGTAAAAAGAATAGTATTCCATTTATACTAACATATCACAATGATCTTGTGAAAGATGATTCTTTCATGAATTTAATTAGTAATATTTACAATAATACTCTATGCAAGAATACTCTAAAGAATTCATCTTCAATCATTACACCTTCTCCTTATTGTTTTAATGAATCAAAAATTCTAAGTAACTATAAAGAAAAGTTAAAGTGGATTCCACCAGGAGTAGATATTAAGAAATATAATCTAGATGAATCAAATGAATTGCATGAAGATTATAATCTAAATTATTCATCTAAAATAATATTATTTGTAGGCCAATTAAATAGATCACACACACACAAAGGTGTAGATATTTTAATAGAATCTTTCAAGACGGTATTAAATGAAGTAAAAAATGTGTATCTTGTAATTGTAGGTAGTAGTGACATGATACCAGAATATAAAAATTTATCGATGAATCTTGGAATTCACGATAATATTATTTTTACTGGTTACGTAGAAGAATCTAAACTAATTGAATATTATAAAAGTTCAGATATAGTAACACTTCCTTCTACCAACATCTCTGAAGGATTTGGGATGACTTTAATTGAGGGCAATGCTTGTGGAAAACCAGTTATTGGTTCAAATGTAGGTGGAATAAAATATGTTATTAAAGATGGTGAAACAGGGATATTGGTAACCCCAAAAAAATCTGATGAACTTGCTAAATCTATAATTATGCTACTCAAAGATGAAGAAATGGCAAAAAAAATGGGAATTAATGGACGCAAATTAATTGAAGAAAAATATACCTGGGAAAAATCTAGTAAATCAACGATAAAAATATTTAAGGAATTCTTATGAAAATCTGCTTAATAAATACTCTTTATCCTCCAGATATTATAGGCGGTGCAGAGGTAATTGTACAAAAATTAGCTGAAGGTCTAAAAAAAAATGGATACGAAATATTTATAATAGCGACGAATTCAGAAAGGAAATATTTTCATGAAGAGTCTAATGGGATAAGAGTATATCGAATTAATCCTTTTAATTTATATCCTGCATATAAAGCTCAAAAATATCCAAATATAATAAAACCTATTTGGCACGTCATTGATTTGTGGAATCCATTTATGTATTTTAAAATAAAGAATATTCTTAAAGAAGAATTGCCCGATATTGTGCATATTAACAATTATAAAGGATTGTCCTTATCCGCTTTTAGTGCTGCTAAGTCTTTAGGTATCCCTTTCATATTTACTGCACATGATTATTCATTAATATGCCCTAGAGCAAATTTATTAAATAGACATGGAAAAATCTGTAATAAAAAATCAATTCTATGTAAGCTGTATATAGCTTTACAAAAATACGTTTTTGACAAAAATTCTCCTTATATATTTACTTCACCTTCACAATTTGTTATTGATAAATTAAAAGAAAATAAATTTTTAATTAAAACAAAATCAGTTAAAATCCCTTTAGGTCTTGAATTAAATAATAAATTAACAAAAAAAAATTATTCATCAATAAATATTCTCTTTGTTGGAAACTTAAGTAAACATAAAGGCCCCCACATATTAATTGAAACTTTTAAAAGAATAAAAAAAGATAATCTCGTTCTCAATATAGTTGGAAAGGGAGAAGATGAGAACGAACTTAAAGAGTTTTCTAAAGAAGATACAAGAATTATTTTTCATGGTTTTGTATCTGATAAAGAACTAGTTAGATTTTATAAAAAGGCTAATATTTGCGTTGTTCCTTCAATTTGGTATGATAACTCACCTATGGTAATATATGAGAGCTTTAAATATGGAACTCCAGTAGTTGCTAGTGACATAGGGGGGATACCTGAATTAATCGAAGATGGAGTAAATGGTTATTTATTTGAGCCAGGTAATTTAATCCAACTTAAAGAAATAATTGAAAGATTAATCAATGATACAAAAGAAATTAAAAAAATTGAAAAAGGAACTTATAATACCTCAAAATATTATTCAATCGATAATTATATCAAAAAAACAGAGGATCTCTATGAAAAGTGAAAATAGCAAATATATATTCTTACTAGTATTTTTACTATTTTGCATTACTAATTATATTCCTTTTACAGTCAACTCTTCTCAATTTTATGAAGGAATACCTCAAGATGAAGATGCTATAGCAGAAATGGTTGGTACACGCATTTTAATTGAGAAAGGGATATTCAATCCTTCGTTTGTCCACAATACAGGATACTCAATAGAAAAATATAAACCTGGCGCTCTTATTTATTATCCTATAACTCAAATTATTTTATTAAATATTAGTGAAATTTTTAGTTTAAGTACACATATCTTTCATGGCATTTTTAATTACCTATTATTATTATGCATACCACTTTTATTTTATACCCTTTTTAAAGACGAAAAAGAAAAAAATCTGAAATTATATAGCATTTTACTAGTTTTAATATCTCCTACATTATCTAGAGATATGATTTGGTCTACAAATCATACAATTTTAGCCTTAGTTTATATTTTATTATCCATATTATTTTTAAATAAATACTATAACACAACAAATCTCAAATGGCTTTTTTTATTCGTATTTTGTTTTTTTTCATTAATTTTTATACATTTATTGTCTTTTTTTTTATTAGGATTAGGTTTCATGCTTTTCATTTTTATAGAATATATAGTAGTTGGAAAAAAATTTAAGTATATTTTAGTTCTATTACTGATTTTTTTAGCAATATTTCTAGGGGCAAAAGAATTCATTACCATAGCAGGAGCAAAAATAAATTTTGAAACTTTTATATTAAAGTTTCTTTATATACAAGCAGATGCCTCTCAAGAAATGAGAATCAGTTATCCTATCCAAGATCTTTTATTTGCTTGGGGATATATTCCAACTTTCTTAGCAGGTTGTTCCATTGTATATTTTACGAAATCACGATTTTTAGATCCAATAAAATTATTAATGCTTTCTTTTCTTGTAGTCATACTAGCTCTTGGTTATTCGTACTTTTTAGGTTTTTATTTTATTAATAACAGGATATTGCTATATGGATCAATACCTATAATATTTTTTGGTACCTTTGGCCTAAATGAAATTATAGAAAATCATTTACTAAAAAAATTAAAAAATATTTTTCCAGTAGTGTTAGTCCTTATATTAATTGTCTCAATATCAAATGTATTATCCTATCAAAATATTAATCTTAATATATATACAAAAGAAAATGTTTTTCCATTAAAAGAGCATATGAATTCCTTTGTTTGGATAAAGTCAAATACTTTAGAAGACGATGTGATAGTAACATATTATGATTCATCAAATTTTTATTTAAAATGGATGCCTTATTTCACAAGCAGAAAAATAATTTTTGGTTGGCTAATTGATACTAAATTTGATCAATTATCAGATAGAATATACTATTCAAATAAAGATACTATTCTCTTGAAAGTTTTATCCCCTTTTTTATCAGAGGAGATATTTCGATCTAAATACACAATTGTGTATAACGAATGGAAAAATAAAGACAATATATCCAATATATTCAAATACCCCGACTCTGCAGACTCAAAATTGATTTTAAATGAATATAATATTAAGTATATTTATATTCCAATAAACAATGAACAGATAATTAACAAGTTTATTACATCAAGTAATTATCAACTTGTTTTTCAAAATACTAACATAATGATTTTCACAAGGAGTGATAATTAGTATGTTAAATATAATAAGAATAATTGTCATGAGTATAATTATATTTTTCTTACCTGGATTTATTCTAATTTATACTTTAGATTTAAATAAATATATGAAAGCGATAGAAATATGTCTAATTTCATTCTTACTATCCTTATCTTTTTCATTCGTTACAATTTATATTATCAATAAATTACTTAAAATAAAAATTACATTTTTAAATAATTTATATGTTTCTATTTTGATTATTATCTTTTTATTATTCTTGAAATTCATATCGAGTTATTTAGGTTGTAACCAAGTTTTAAAAAAGAGTAATAAAATCAAGACTATCATGAAGACAGAGAGGAGTTAAATGAAAAATAACTCTCCAAAAATTCTTGTTATTGGACTTGACGGAGCAACTTGGGACTTAATAATGCCTTTAGTCAAAGAAAATAAATTACGTACTTTTAAATCGCTTATAGATAATGGTACTTGTGCCAATTTAGAAAGTACTATGCCACCAATATCAATTCGCGCCTGGCCAAGTATGTTCACTGGAAAGAAACAAGAAAAATTTGGAGTTTATGATTTTAAAATTTTAGAATTTAATAGTGAAAATAATAAAATAGAGACAAAACTTGCCTTAAGTGATAAATGGAAAGGTAATTTCATTTGGGACATAATTTCTAAAGAAAATTATAAGTCATTTATAATAAACATACCCGGAACTTATACGCATTATCCAATAAATGGCCATTTAATTGGATTGGATTTTGCCCCATTAAATATGGAGAAATCTACAAAAGAGGTATATAAAGAATTAGAAAAAATTTTAGAAACTGTATCTAATTTTCATGAAAAATATTGTCATGATGCATATTTCATTAGATTTGGCATACCTGATAATATCTCACATCTTACATTAGACGATGGAGAAATGGAAAAATGTCAAATTTTAATGGATAAAACAATAAAATTACTTATTGATAAAATTAATCCAACAAACTTATTTATTGTTAGTGATCACGGGATTAAAAAAGAAAGTGAAGTATTTTATATAAATATTTTTTTAAAAGACAATGGATTCTTAAAAATACTGTTAAAATCCAAATTCAAATTAATTATCTCAAATTTCATCATTAAATTAATCAATAAAGACAGACTTGTTAAATATTATAATTTTTTTAGCAGCGCATCCAGGCAAAAAAGTAAAAGAAATAATGGAACACAATTTAATTTGGATCTTATGGACATAAATAACACCAAAGCATTTTCTTATTCTTTTTTTGAGACTAATTATGCACCAATTTATATTATTGACAAAAAATATAAGAAAGACATAATAAATAAATTAAAGAACTCAAATAATATTAAAAATATTTATACAATAACACCTAATAAAAAGGCTTTTGGACTTAAACCAGATATCATAATAGAATCTAATAAGTTAATATCTACCTCTTTATTTAAGAAAAATGAGAGAGAAAAATTTATTTCATATACTCATGACGTTAAAGGAATATTTCTTTCATCTGGTCCAGAAATAAAAAATAATCAAATGATAGAAGATGTCAAAATATATGATATCACTCCAACAATTTTACATATACTTGACATTCCAATACCTTCAGACATGGATGGAAGAGTGCTAACTGAAATATTTGAAGAAGATTCAGAATTGGCTCAAAAAAAGCCAAAATACGTTGAGCCTTATTATTACGAATCAAAATATAATAAATTTAAAAAAAGTAATATGTAATAAAGTGAATTAAATGCTAAAAATTAGAGAAGTATCCGATAAAAAGGAATTAATAGATTTATATAGGCCAAAAGAAATAGTTGAGAAATATGAGGAATATAGATTTTTTTCTTTTTATGGAATACTTTCTAATCTATTGGAAAGAGAAATATTTTTTACCATTCTAAAAAATACTAGTGAAAAAGATGTAATACTAGAAGTTGCTACTGGAACAGGTAGACTAACAAGAGGCATACAAGTTCCATACTTAGGCATTGCAATTGATACTAGTTTCGAAATGTTAAGATTTGCTAAATCAAAATCCTTTTCTGAAAATTGGCATTTCGTTCAGGCTAATGGATTTAAAATTCCGTTTGCAGATAATTCAGTTAGTTTAATAGTGACCTTTAGATTATTAAGGCATTTAACTAATGTTGATAGAATTCAAATTCTATCTGAGTTTAATAGAATATTAAAGAAAGATGGAATTATATTATTTGATATGCCAAATCCAAATAGGCCATTTATTGGTAAAATCATAGAAAAAATATTTTTCAACATGTTACTTCTCTATAACTTAATTATAAAGAAAAATAGTATAAATTCAAAAGTATATGATGACAATGAAAATAAATATAATGTTATAAATGAACTAAAAAAAACAGGTTTTAATATCGAAAATATTTTTAATGTTGGAAATTATTATTCTATAGAAGTGATATTAGATTATCTTACCATACTGCCAGCTATATCTAAACTTACCCGAAAAATTAGTAATCCCCTTATAAATAGATTTTATATGAAAGAAAAATTAAAACTTAATGACGATAGATCAAATCCAAAAGATTTCATTTTTTATTGTAGAAAGGAGAAAAATTAATAACCAATATACTGATAGAATGCTAAATTAATTAAAGAATATTTTTATTAATAGTTTATAAGAATCTCATTTCATTTGATATTAATGGCCAAATAAATAATGAAAAAATCAATCTATAGAACTAATAAAAAATTAAGATCTATATATGTAAATCAATCCTATCAAAAACAAAAATAAATTAGTAAATAACAAAATATTTATTGTTTGAAATATTGTCGAATTGAATAAAATTAACAAACAAACATGGAAAACTAGAACTATAGATATTATTTTTAAAAAATTAAACTTTTTTACAGCCACCAAATAACTAAACATTACAAGACCGAGTGAAAGAAAACTCATTGCTAAAGATAATAAAGGTAATAATTTAGATGATTCAAAATAGTCTTGGCCAAACAATAACAAAGTTATCTCCCCATCGAATAAGAAACAAAAAGTTACAAATATCAATGCAAAAAGACCAACATATAATAATGATTGATAAACTATATGTTTAGATCTCTCTTTTGATTCATCCAAGTCTGAAACTTTGGGAAACATTGAGGTTGTAATGGCGGGCGTTAGGTATAGAATTATCATTCCTATCTGTAAAGCCACTAAATAAATCCCAGTTTGCTCTGATGAGAAAAAATGTTTCACAAATAAAATATTTACTTGTTGAAACAGTAAGCTAATTGAAGTGAATATTAAAATCGAATAAGAATAATTGTAAATCTGTTTTTTATTCAAATTAATTTTTTTTGCTTTGTATTTAATAATCCTTTGGAGAGGTATGAAGTATATTGGTAAAAGAAATAAAGGCGAAATACTAAAAGAAGCTAAAATTCCGTTTAGTCCAAATCCAAATGAAAAAAAAATTATAGCCATAATAAATCTAGACAAAGTTTGCAAGATCACAAAAGTACCAAACCAATTGAATTTTTGTAATCCCTGAAGTATTCCTTGTGGTATTGGTAATATAAAAGACCAAAAAACAGAAATTCCTATTATTATAACTGGCCACAAAGAGCCAATATGTAAAAATCTGGATAGAGGCATGCTAAATATAATCATTATGCCACAAGCCATTATTCCAAAAAAACTCATTTTTTTAGAGCTAATAGATAATAAACTATTTATGAGTTCAGGGTCATGTTTCACTTTATACTCGGATGTGAATCTTGAAATAACAGTTTGTATTGTTCCAGTCGGAACTGTCAAAATCAAAAACAATGAAAATAAACTACCAAAGACTCCATATTCTTCGGGTCCCAGTGATCTTGCAACATAGATCTGGAATAGATAACCAAAAAATCTTGCAACAATGAGGGAAACAAACATTATAATCCCATGCTTTAGTAATCCAGATTCATCAAATTTTAGCTGCATCTAGTCCATGTCCTAAAGATTTTACATAATAATCTAATTGAAACTTAAATATATTTGTATATGTATAAATTATTATAATCTTGGCTATCTAGATTAAATTTTTTCCCTATTTTCCCTATCTTTTTCCATATTCTTATATATAGGGAAACACCTAACTAGAGAAGTTAGTTGGTAAAGATGCCGTTCAAAGCTTACGATATTAGAGGTATTTATCCAGATCAGATATATGAAGAGTTTGCATATAGCCTTGGAAGGGCCTTAGGTAAGTCATATAACGAAATAGCAGTTGGGATAGATAGCAGAATAGGCTCAGAGAAGATAAAAGAACTCAAAAAATTATTTAAAGGTAAAAATGTAGAAGAAATAGACGGAATTACTATTTCAGATAATAATTGGTGGGTAAATGTCAGGCCATCAAACACTGAACCCCTTTTACGGATCACTGCAGAAGCCTCTGATGAAGAAACTCTTGATTATATTTTGAAAGATGTAAAAAGAATTATTGGTGAGGAATAGATGACCCTAAACAGATATGTTGCAAAAATACCTGAAATAATCGAAAAGATAGATAATGAGGGGATAGAACTCCCTGATCTTACCGGCAGGGCATTTATAGGTAATGGAAATGCATTTCATATAGCAAGGCTTTACGCCATGCGTTTCAATGGAACTGTATTTAGGGCTGAAGAGATAAAGAGGCTACCAAAAGACCAAAAGGTCTGTGTTATCTCTGCCTCTGGTGGCAAGGACTCTATTGAGGTTACAAAACACTTTACTGATGCAGTTCTTTTAACCTGCAACCCCAACGCCCCATCTAAAGAATACTCTTCGAAATGCATAACTTTACCTGCAGAAAAGGAGCCGCCTTTTTACAACGTCACGACATACGCGGGCATGATATACCTCCTTGATAGAGTTAAATTAAATCCGCCCTTTGAAGACAAACTTCTATTAAATGAGCTAAACTATAGTGCCATAATATTCATAGCATCATTAAATAAACACCCGATAGCTTCAATGGCGGCTTTAAAGATGAGGGAGATATTTGGGAAGATGGCGCTAAGCCTCACCAGGGAAGAGGCCTACCATGGGTGGTTTTTGCACCCTACAAAGTATGAAGGTCTTGTAACAGTCGACACTGATTTTGAGTTTAACTCACCATACAAACTTTCTGGTAGCCTATTAAATCTGTTGAGCCACCTTTACTACAATATTGGAATTTTACAAGAAAAAACAACCCCAAATAAGCCAGATTACCAGAGAATTCTAGATTTAAGAAACTGGAAGCTTTAGTCTTTATAGATGCAATAAATCAAGATAAAGAAAAAGAATCTTTAATATTTTATTTTTAATCTTTTTCTCTTCTTTTCTATTATTTGATAGTTATAATTAAATAGTATAAGGTGTTCTATAATTTGAGAGGAAGTATATGGTAACTACTGAAGGGTCAGAATTACTGGAAAAAATATACAATGAGATAGTTCTAATAAAAGAAGAACTAGATGAAATCAAATATGCTCTAGTGAAAGAAGAAGAGCCAGATGAAGATGAGATTGAGGAACTTGACAAGTCCTACAAAGAAATGGTTTCTGGAAAAGCAAAAAATTGGGCCGATGTAAAAAAAGGTCTAGGGTACTAATGTTTAAAGTCAAAGTTTTACCAAGGGCAGAAAGTCAGTTAGAAAAAATTCAGAATAATGTAAAAATAAAGATTGTAGAGTTTATAGATACCCTAGAAATTACCTATTACCCAAACATGTACGATATATCTAAGTTGAAGGGACGGGCAAATACTTATCGTGCTAGAATTAGTAATTATAGAATATTTTTTATGTTGATTTCCATAATAAAGAAATAACTATTCTTTATATTCGCCCAAGAAAAAAGGCCTATAATAAATAATAAAAAATCGATATCTTTTATAATGTTATGACAAAGGTGGACTACCACCATCATCGATCAAAATAAAGAAAAAGAATCTTTAATATTTTATTTTTAATCTTTTTCTTCTTTCTTATAATTTACATTTTTACTGATCGTCTTTGTGATATAGATCCAAAAGAATTATTGTAGCTTCATTTTCATCATAGATATATGATAATCTATATGGGGCAACGTATATCTCTCTTGTACCCTTCCTTGCATATTTCATAGGTTTCCCGAATTCTGGATTATCTTTTATTTTAATAATTTGTTTTAGAATTCTTTCTTTGAGGGATTTGTCTTTTATTTTAGAAAATATTTTCTTAAAAGAAGGGTGAAATTTTACTTTTACCATTTGCTAGCTTCTTCCATAAATTCGTCAAAATCCATCTCTACAAATTTACCCTTTTGATATTTTTTGAAGGCTCCTTCAGTTCTTTTAGCAAATATGAGATCTTCTTCAAGCCCTTTAATAAAATCTGCCTTTTTAAGAATTAATTGGTCATCATTTTTTATAATAATAAGCTTATCTCCTTCTTTAATATCGTCTCTAAACTCAGAAGGAATAGATATTTGCCCCTTTGATTTCATTTCAATGATTTCAACTTCCAATCTTTCACCATATTTATTTTGATTACTAAATTTATAAATCTATTCTCAACGATAAATTAATTATCATTCTTATGAATAATATCCGCATAGGTGACATAAATCAAAATAAAGAAAAAGAATCTTTAATTTTTTAATCTTTTTCTTCTTTTCTTATTTATTTAATCGTTAATTTTTTAAAATCCAATTAAAAACATTAATTGGACGTGATAAATTGAAGAAATATATAGCTATTTTATTAGTTCTGACATTTCTACTTTCTGGCTGTATCGGGCAGGGAGCAGATGAAAGGCCAGAGAAAGTTTCAAATTTAGTAAGAGAAGCTGCCATTCTAGTCCAAGAGAAGGGTGAAGAAGCTTTTCCACAGATAAGAGAAAAAGGAAAGTTTTACACAGATGACTTCTATATATTTGTCTGGAAGGTTGAAGGGGACAAGATCACTAGAATAGTTTTCCCACCAGATTTGTCTCAAGAAGGCACTGATGTCTCAGACTATAAGGACGACAACAATGTTTCCATTACGAACATGTTTGTGACTATAGCAAACAGCGAAAAAGGCGAAGGCTGGTCTGGAGAATACCTCAGGACAAACCCAGCAGACAAAAAGATTGAGAAGAAAGTTACATACATAAAGAAAGTTGTCTATGGGGATACAACATACATTCTAGGTGGAGGCTACTACCTAAATTAATTTTTATCTTAAATATTTTCATTTATTTTTTCAATCTGCCCTTTTAATTCTGGGATTCTAAACTTTATTGTTTCCCAAACAATTCCTAAATCCACTCCAAAATAAGCATGAATGAGTCTATCCCTCATCCTTGTAGGGTCTTTCCAATTTACCTCGGTATGTCTTCTTTTGAAATCTTCCGAAATATTTTTAGTCGCTTCCCCAATTATCTCTAGATTTCGGATTACTGCGTCAACTGATTTCCTATCAGAACTAAAATCTTCAAAATCAATATCTTGTATATACTCTTCAATTTTATAGATTGCTTCTAGAATATCATCAATGTAAAGTTTTTCGTCTCTAAGAGACATAAGATACTTCCTTTAGGATTCTATTTTTTATTCTTTCTTTTAATGCAGGCCTTGTTACTATCTCAACGTCGATACCGAACTTTTCTTTTAAGTAATCTTCCATCTCAAAAAGATTAAAATAATCAATGGGCTTCTCAAAATCGACAAGTAAGTCAATATCACTGTGTTCAGTCTGCTCATCTCTAGAATAAGATCCAAAGAGTCCGATATTAGAAGCTCCGTATCTTTGTTTTAAATATGGGAGTTCTTCTTTTAACACTTTTAGGATCTGCCCTTTTGTTTTCATAAATAAGATATAAGTATTATAATTTAAAAAACTAACTAAATGATTTTTCTCTCTTATGTAAAATCTAAATCTTAAAAAATTCTTTATATGCGCATTAGTATATTGCAATATGCCATAAATGCCAATTTTAAATCTTCAAATATCTTAAATACCATACTATTAGAAATAAAAAACTCTTTTATCAATAATAGTTAGACAAATCTATAAATACCGATATAATCATATAATTCTTGCTAGGAGATGTTATGGAGGAATTGGACTACATTGAAGTTGAAGGAGAAAAGATGGAAGGCTATTGTATGTATAGCTTTAGATCTGAGAAAGTGCATGTTTTTTACAGGATGAAGGATGACTTGACCACAATTGAAGAAGAGATAATAGAAGAAAATAAGGATTACATACCAAAAACAAAGAGGCCATTGTGGTGTTTTCTTTCAAACTTCAGGAGAGTTGCAAAGAGCAGATGTTATACATCACAATGCCCATTTTTGGCATACTGCGATGTTGATTAGAGAATAGATATCACTCATCAGGATAAATATCAATAAAAGATTTATATTAGAGTTTCATAATATTTTTTATGAACTCCAGAATTAATGATTTAATACCTACTAAAAAACTCACTAAATTTTGTAAAGAGAATCATATCAAGAAAATGTCTCTTTTTGGATCTGCCCTTACTGATAGATTTAATTCTGAGAGTGACATCGATCTATTGGTGGAATTTGAAGAAGGACTGACCCCAGGTATTTTTAAAATATTAAAAATGGAAGAAGAAATATCTTCTCTTCTTGAAGGGCGCAAAGTTGATTTGAGAACCCCAAACGATATTAGTAGATATTTTAGAGATCAAGCCATAGAAAGCTCAGAGGTTCTTTATGCACGATCCTAACCCTTAAAAAACTAACTAAAAAGATATTTAACTTAGAATACCATTCTATAATTAGTGATAATATGCCAAAAGATATTGCTAAAGATATTGAATCCTTAGTTAGAGAGGCCGCATTCTTTGTTGAAAACCAAGGCGAGGATGCCTTCCCTATGTTTAGAACAGAGGGAAGATTCCTATATGGCGATATTTATGTTTTTGTCTGGATAGTGAAAGGCAAAAGGATTACAAGGCTTGTATTCCCTCCAGATAATATGGGGGAGGATATAGAAATCACAGACATGACAGACGCAAGGGATACAAACATAACAGAGATGATAATGAAGATAGCAGATAGTCCTAAAGGCGAAGGCTGGTCAGAGCCTTACCTATGGAAGAGGCCTGGAGAAAATATCGATTCAGAGAAGATTTCATTTGTAAAGAGCGTTATCCACAAGGGCAAGTTGTATGTCGTTGGGGCAGGATATTATCTGAATTAATTAACTACAGGAGCCAATTTTTTCTTAAATTCTAATCTTTTAATAAACTTTAACACTTCAAACACAATTAGGTATATCGCCGCTGAAGAGATAATGTAACCCCAATCTACTATAGTTATGCCTCCAAATGATAATAGATTACTAATTAAAGGGACATATATAGCCGTGAATACTAAGCACATTGAAGCAACTATAGAACCTAACAATAACTTATTGGAAAAGAAATTCCAACTAAAAATGGATGTGTGCCAATATCTTCTTTCTAATATGTTAACAAACTGGCAATAAACAATTGTGCAGTAACTTATTGTCGTCGCCTTGAAGTAAAAAATACTATCAAGACTTTCCATTGTTAGTATTATTCCCTCTCTACCCATAAATAAAAAGAAGTTCATAAAAGCAAGGGCCCCTATCAAGATCCCCAAGAATATAACTTCCATGCCGGACCTTTTATGGAATATATGCTCATTAGGATTTCGAGGGGGTTTAGTCATAATATCTGGATCAGGAGGGTCAAAAGTAAGGAAGGCCAGAGGCATTATCTCACCAAGAAGATCTATTGCAAGTATTTGCACCGCAAGTATTGGTATCGGATAATCCCAAAGAGCCGCTGCTAAAAGACCTAGTAAAACTAATGCCAATTGGCCACCGTTTGTAGTCATAGTTGCAAAAAATGTTTTTTTCAAGTTATTGTAAATAGTTCGGCCTCCTTTCACTGCATCTACTAATGTGGCAAAGTTATCATCTAGCAATACAACATCTGATGCCTCTTTAGTGACTTCAGTACCTTTAAGACCCATCGCAACCCCGATATGGGCCCTCTTTAGCGCTGGCGCATCATTTACTCCATCCCCGGTAACGGCAACAATTTCTCCCTGGCCTTCCAATATTTTGACAACTCTTACTTTATCTTCTGGATCTACCCTTGAAAAAATAATTGACCACTTACCTTTAATAAATTCAATTAATTTTTCATCGTTTAATTCTTTCAATTCTTTTCCAGTTATGATGGGAATTTCGTCGTCTTCAGAAATGCCTATCTCTTTTCCTATAGCCTCAGCAGTAAGTGCGTGGTCCCCTGTTAAAATAAAGATTTTTATATGGGCTTTTTTTGCATCGGATATAGCTTGTCTCACACCTTCCTTTGGCGGATCCATCATTGCTACAAGCCCCAGAAAAGTAACGTCTTTTTCAGCTTCTTCGGCTAGACATTCTCCTTTATACTCTAATGACTTGTGACCTAAGGCTAGCACCCTCATTGAATTCTCAGCATAAAATTCATTTACTTTTTTTATGTTGGAAATGTGCTCCTCCGTCAAAGGTATGTCCTTACCATTGAGGTGGATGTATTTACTTATAGAGAGGATACTGCCAACCGACCCTTTAACGTACAGTACATGGCCTGATTCTTCTTTTCTTATTGATCCCATCCTCTTTCTTTCTGAAGTAAAAGAAAACTCTTGTATTTCAGGGAATTCTTTATTATACTCTTTACAATCAATACCCGTTTTAGTCGCTGCAGTAATAAGTGCCGCTTCAGTTGGATCGCCAATGGGATACCATTCATTGTGTTCTTTGTCAGGTGGATGTATCTCTGCATTAGATGCTACAGATCCCGCTCTTAGGATTTTTTTTATCCCTTCTATCTCTTCTTTAGCAGGGGATTTACCTTCATTGTCTAAAATCTCCCCTTCTGGCCGATAACCCAGGCCAGACATTTTATATTCTTCGCCATTGAACCAGATCGATCTTACAGTCATTTCATTTTTTGTAAGAGTACCTGTTTTATCGGTACAGATAACTGTCGTTGAACCAAGTGTTTCTACTGCAGGCAGAGATTTTACTACTGCTTTTCTGTTTGCAAGGTAGTTGCTGCCATTTGACAGTGCTACAGTTACTTGAGCAGGCAAGGCCTGCGGCACAACTGACATTGCAACACCTAACGCATATACCAAGCTCATATATATGGAGAATTCCTGTAATATCCCTAAAGTGAAAAGACCAATAGATATGATAATGGCAATAATAGTTAATTCTCGTGCTAGTATTCGAAGTTCTTTCTGTAACGGAGTTTGAACATCACTAGTTTCTTCAGTTAAATATGCTATTTTTCCCGTTTCAGTTTTCATCCCTGTTGCAATGATAACGCCTATTGAGTTCCCTGAAGCTACAGTAGTACCTGCATAGGCCATATTTTTTCTATCTGCAATTCCTACTTCCTCTACAATAAGATCTTCATTCTTTGTTTGAGGAAGAGATTCGCCTGTCAGCGCAAATTCATTTGTCCTAAAATCAGAGCATTGGATAATTCTTATGTCTGCTGGGACTTTGTCCCCTTCTTCTAATTTGATAATATCTCCTGGCACAAGTTCCACTTGAGAAACTTCCACCAAAACTCCATCTCGGATAACTTTTGCACGGGATTTAACAAAGCTCTTCAATTTTTCTATAATTTTATTTGCCCGATATTCCTGGACAAATCCTATTATTGCATTTACAATAACTATAACGAAGATGATTATCCCATTTCTATAACTTCCAATCAAAATAGAGATTAGGGCGCCTATAACTAATATTATTACGAATAATTCCCTGAATTGGGATAAAAGTAATAGCCATAAAGGGATTTTAATCTTTGATTCCAATTCATTGTTTCCATAGAGGGCCAAACGTTTTTTGGCTTCTATAGATGTTAATCCTTTTTCTTGGGAAGTCGACAGTTCCAAAATTATTTCTTCAGAGGATCTCCTATAAAAATCATTAGATGGCATTTTGAACATGCTTTTTTATGATTTTTATTATTTAAAACTAACTTATCTTGGAAGTTTAATATCGATTCAGAGAAGATTTCATTTGTAAAGAGCGTTATCTACAAGGGCAAGTTGTATGTTGTTGGGGCATGATATATCTGAATTAAGAATTATGATATAAAAAAAGAAAAAAATTATTCTTCTTTAAGTAATCCCAATATTTTTAGTATCTTTGTTATCGGAAGGGATTTAGGTCTTCCTGCCACTTCCTGTGGTGCCGGTACAACTCTTCTAAGATTGTAGTTATTCTGACCAAACTTTGGCCAGTTTGAGTTTGTGTATGTTCTCATTGAATTTTCGTATGTCGCATACGTCCATCCTGGGCTACTGTATATGGCATAAAGTTCACCAACACCACCCATATCAGTTCCAACATAGATTGTACCATCAGCGCCAATTGCAGGCGAGGCAAAAATAGCCTTCCCTATGGAGTCTGTTTTCCACTTTAGAGTACCGTTAGGATTTACTGCGTAAAGCTGGTAGTCACCAGAATAAGTTCCAACATAGATTGTACCATCAGCGCCAATTGCTGGGGATGTGTAAACTAATCCTGCTATGAAGTTTGTTTTCCACTTTAGAGTATTGTTGGGATTTATTGCGTAAAGCTCTGAATCTCCAGAATATGTTCCAATGTATATTGTGCCGTCACTACCTATTGCAGGTGACGACCAAACTTGTCCTGATGTGGGGTAATTCCATTTACTAGATCCATCTAAAGGATTTATTGCGTAAAGATTATTGGAACTATAATATGTTCCAAAGTAGATTGTGCCGTCACTACCGATTGCGGGCGATGAAAACATTCCAAATCCTGTAGTTGTTTCCCACTTCTTAGATCCATCCGTGGGATTTACTGCATAAAATCGACAGCTAGAACTTCCTTCAGTTCCAACATAAATTGTGCCATCAGCACCAATTGCTGGCGAGGCATAAATTGGATTAGTTATGAAGTCAGTTTTCCACTTTAGAGTACCGTCGGTATTTATTGCGTATAGTTCTTGTGCTCCTGAATGAGTTCCAACATAGATTGTACCATCAGCGCCAATTGCAGGCGATGAATAAATCAGGCTCCCAATATTCGCTTTTCCGACTTGTCCAGTATGCCATTTCAATGTTCCAGTAGGATATATTGCATATAGCTCTCCATCACCAACGAAGGTCCCAACATAGATTGTGCCATCAGTACCGATTACAGGAGATGAATAAATCAGGTCTCCTATGAAGTCAGTTTTCCATTTTAATGTCCCGTCTTGATTTACTGCGTAAAGTTGCCCATCACCAGAACCTGTTCCAACATAGATTGTACCATCACTACCTATTGCCGGAGATGTTAGAATACGACCTCCTATATTCGCTTTCCCGACTTGTCCAGTATGCCACTTTAGATCTCCATCTGCTGCATACACTGAACTAATAGAAACTAAAAATATGAAACAAACTAAAATAGATATTTTTTTCATATATACACCACTTTGAAATAATCTAGTTTCTATGAAAATAAAGTTTCCATATATATAAAGATATGGAAAAAAATAGGGAAAATAGGGAAAAGTATATGGAAAACATGGAAAAATTATCTTTTTCATTTTATTTTTTCTCTAAAACTAAGCAAAAATTATTCTTTTCTCTTTATTACTGAATATCCAAATAATACTAGATTATACTTCATGTATATTTAATTTGGATAATAATCTACAAACTATTTTTTTTAAAATAGCCTAAGGCTTTACAACTAAAAAAATAAGCCCTGGGCGGGGATTGAACCCGCGACCTCCTGCTTACCAAGCAGGCACTATACCACTAAGCCACCAGGGCATAAGCTTTAGATTTTCATATTATTATAAAAGGTTTTTCTATAGAAATCAGTTTAATCTAAATTTATAAGTAAGTCTTAAATATATATTATCTTTATCTTTAATAGATGAAAAAGATTAGGCTCTCTGATATTAAGACTAAGTCGATTCCAATTTTAAAAAAACACGGAATAAAAAAAGCTGCTGTTTTTGGATCCTACGTTCGAGGAGAAGAAACTAAAGATAGTGATATCGATATATTAGTTGAATTTGCAGATGTGGAAACTAAATCTTTACTTGATTTAATAGGCTTAGAACAAGAACTTGAAGAATTTTTTAATAAGAAAGTTGATGTTATTACTTACAAATCAATTCACCCTCTATTAAAGGATTATATTTTAAAGGAGCAGGAAGTATTCTATGAAGAAGGATCTTAGGATTTTCCTACTACATATTCTTGATAGCATAGTTTTAATTGAAGAATATATGAAGAATAAATCAAAAGAAGATTTTAAAGATTCACTTTCTCTTCAAGACATGACTATACGAAGACTTGAAATAATTGGCGAAGCGATAAAAAATCTTCCCCAAGAATTTAAAGATAATTATACCCAAGTTCCTTGGAAAAAGATATCTGGATTGAGGGACAAATTAATTCATGAATATTTTGGCATTGATATAGATTTAGTATGGACAATAATTGTGAGAGATTTACCAGAATTAAAACAAAATATAGAAGATATCTTAGAAGAAATTTCATAGAATATATTTTGAATATTTTCTCTATTCCTTTTCCAAAATCTTGCACCTCATGCATGTGCCGTCCATAGTGGGCTCCCCACATACCTCACAAACTCCAATTGAGTCCGGGATAAAAAACTGATTTAATGCCGGGAGGACTTTATCATACCCAGACAAAAGGGAGTATTTCGTTGTAGGCCTTAACTCCTCCATCCTGTCAAGGAACTTCCCTACTTCACCCCTCATAGCGTACTCCGCATATGGGCACTCTGAAGAGTCAAATGTTAGCTTATTATTAAGTGCAAATATTACTATCTCCTTCTCTAAGAAATACCGTAGGGGTTTAATTCTTTCAACAAACTTGTCACTTATCTTCTTGTAGTAGTTCTGTCCCCTTGAAAACCTTATCACATCGCCCCTCATGAGATTCATAATGACAGACTGATCCTCATCATCAAGGTTATGGCCTGTTGCAAGCTTTGTGCAGGATAGCTCCCTTGCTTTTTTGTTCAAGATATATCTTCTCAATATCCCACATGTGGAGCATGCATTTTCCTTGTTGTTTTCAACAAAAGAGTCAAGGGTTTTCCCAAAATTATCCTTAAAAGACTCGATGTGATATTCTATCTCAAGTTTTTCAAGCTGTGATTTTGCGGCATCTAGGGTATGAGCCCTGTACCCGGATATCCCCTCATCAACTATTATAGCCTCCATCTGAAAAGGGTATCTGGCTTGGAGCTTCTTTAGGAGATAAGCTAAGGTCAAGCTATCCTTCCCACCGCTAACAGCGACTGCAACCTTCTCATTCTTTTTTATTAGCTGGTCTTCTCTAATAATCCGCATGAACTTTTTCACAAAATAGCTATTGAAGTGCTCTCCACAGTAGTACTGGCCAGACTGCCTCTGGAAGTATATTGCATCCTTCTTGCATCTTGAACACTTCAAATTAACCACCTGAAGCAACTGTGAATAGCTCGATAGTATCTCCGTCTGATAATGATTCATCCTCGCAGACTATCTTTCCGTTTTTTATCACGACATACTGCTCTCTCAATATGGCTATCTTTGAGAATACTTCGGAAACATTCTTCGCTTCCACTTCAACAGTTCTCTTGTCCCGTAAAAAAACTACCTTTATCATAACATCATAAAAACGAAGGCAGGATATTTATTGCAAAAAGCATTATGCCTATTATAGCAAATACCTTTTGAATAGTATTTGAGTTGGCCTCGCTGAACTTTGTGTCAACTATCTCTTTGAATATCTTCCCTCCGTCAAATAGGAACGGTAGGGGGAAGAGATTAATCAATCCTATATTGAAGTTCAAGAGGAAAACCCAGAACAATACGCCGCTTATAGGGGTCAAAATCTTCATATTTATGGGTGAGCTGTAATATTGTGACGTGACAATACCTATGTAGCCTTTACCTGGCTCCCTTGGATGGTCACTCAGTGTAATATTGAATGTGCCCTTGTTTGATACAATATTTAGTTGGTCGCCTGGATTTGTGTCTTGCATGATGTCATAGAAGTTCTGAAGCGTTTCAATCTTTATCCCGTTGATCTCTGTAATTATGTCTCCTTGGGACAATAACCCAAATGCACTTGATGAATCTTCAATTGAAACTATCTGGATACCAGAAGGGGTCAGTAGCGGGTTTACTAACCCTACTATCAGTACAAAAGCTATCAAAGCTGTGACAAAGTTTGCCATAGATCCTGCTGCATAGACCTTCATCCTTGTGAGCCTTGAAGTCTTTTTTAGCTCTTCTTCGTCTGGCTCAACAAAGGCCCCGGGTATTGCAACAAATAGGGCCAACCCAGTCGATTTGAGCTTTATGTTGTTTGCTCTAGCGATTACCCCGTGAGATCCTTCGTGCACCATTAAGACAACTATAAGGCCTATTATGCTGTACCAGAATGGAACAGTTACTCCAGGTATGACAAAACCGACTCCGGGAGAAGGCTCTGGTGAAAGTAACACCTTGATAGCATTTGAGAATAGGAAGTAAAAAACTGTGATCATGCCGACTACCGCAGCACCTATCCCAATTATGCTATAGACGTTCCATACTTTCTTACCCTTCTTTGAAACGTTGTCAATAAAGTCATTGAATCTTTTTGTCCTCCATAAGAGGATTATCCCTTGGAAATCGACACCATACTTTGAAAGATTATACCTTTTGTTAACCTCTGAGAGCGCTACCCAGAACAAAATTATGCCTATAAGCACTACATAAAGCGGGTTCATACCAAATTGCTAAGATAATGATTTATATTTCTAACTGTAATTTTTTATAATGAAAGAGAAAACAGTCGCATTTCACAGGAGAAAAGTAACTTATAACGATGAAAATTGGAGCATGCTTTCATCAATAAGGTCAAAAGCTCTTATTGTCATGGAAAAGATATCTGATTTTCAACCTATTCTGTATGGGTCAGTTGCGAGGGGTGATGTCCATAAGGGGTCAGATATTGACTTTTTCATAGAGCATATCCCTGAAACATACCTATTGGAGATGGCTTTAGAGGATATCGGGATTAAAGAAAGGAGCATAGTACAGGCAACCCCATGGCACCTTGTCAAGGGCTCAATTACCCTCTATACAGGGGAAACGATAACATTTCCCATAACTGAGTCAAAGTTACGGGAGATTGAGTTCTACTATTTTGGTGGAGCGATTGAGCTTGAGGACCTTAAAAAAGACAAGAGAGTGCCTGGTGTTGATAAGAGATTGATATTGATTAGGCCAACTGAAGATGGGCACATTGAAGAGGAGATAACTGGCAGGGAAGCAGAGGTGTCAAAACTGCTTAATGTCTCAATTGATATAGTTAGGGAGCGCTCCCAAGTACTTACAAGAAGGGATAAGATTGGCAGGACCGGAGTCTATCTCAATAGGGTTTTAATGCACGATGATTCTTTTGAGCAAGTCTTAAAAGAGATATGCGACAAAGACTCAAATGTCAGACGGAGAGGTTAGAAATGCACTGGGCATCAACGTTTGCTGAGAGAATTATTGCAGAAAGAGGAGAGAAGAAAGAGTATATTTGTGAATCTGGGGTTACACCCTCAGGGCACTGTCATATAGGCCACTTTAGGGAGGCCATCACAACAAATCTTGTAGCATTTGCGCTAAAGGACATGGGGCACAATTCCCGTCACATACACATGTGGGACGATTATGACCGGTTTAGGAAGGTTCCTTCAAATGTTCCGGCCAGTTATTCAGAGTATATAGGATTGCCTGACTATAAGGTACCAGATCCTGATGGCTGCCATAGCTCATTTGCTGATCACTTTATGGAACCTTTTGAAGTTTCACTCTCTGAGGCAGGGATGGAACCTGACTTCTTGAGGGCTTCTGAGCAGTATAAAAAAGGCATATACCGCGATAATATCAAGATAGCTCTCGAAAAGAAGGAGAAGTTAATAGAGTTATTGAACAGCCAGAGGGGTGGGGAGAAACTTGCATCTGACTGGTATCCAGTTTCTGTCTACTGCCCAAAATGCGGAAAGGACATAACAAAGATAACAGCATTTGATGGAGAATACGGTTTAAGTTACTCCTGTAAGTGTGGATTTGAAGAGACTGCTGACATTAGAAAGGCAAACTACATCAAGCTAAAATGGAGAGTCGACTGGCCATCAAGATGGGCTGAGCTAGGTGTTGACTATGAGCCTTATGGTAAAGACCACGGTACACAGGGTGGAAGTGCCGATACAGGCCAGAGGATAATACAGGAGGTATTCAATAAACCCCCAATTATAGGTGCAACATATGAGTTCGTATCTCTTAAAGGCGCAAGTGGAAAGATGTCTTCCTCCAAAGGCAATGTAGTTCTACCTTCAGACATTCTTTTAGTCATGGAGCCTGACGTATTGAGGTATCTATTTGTCAAGACAAAACCTACAAAGGAGCTAAAGATTGCCCTAGATCTTGACTTCCTAAATGTTTATGACGAGTTTGATAGAGTAGAGACTACTTATTTCAGTGATGAAGAGATTAACAAACGAGAGAAGTATGATAAGCTCTACGAATTTTCAAACATCTGGGGTTATAAAAAACTCCCAGCACAACCATCCTTTAGATTCATGTCAGTGCTCGTACAGATTACTTCCGATGTAGATAGGATAATCAGAATCCTGAAAAAAGAGGGGCATCTAAAAGGAGAGCTCTCCGAAATAGATATTGAAAGAATCAAAACAAGGGTAAACCTTGCTACAAACTGGGTTAAACTCTATGCTCCAGACATGATAAAGTTTGAAATATTGACAGAAGCACCAAAAGTAGATCTTTCAAAAGAGCAGAGAGAGGGGCTGAAGATTATTTCTGATCTAATTCAGGGAGAAGACCTAACTGACGTTGAGCTCCACAATAAGATCTATGAAACCGCGACAAACATTCCAATAGAGCCAAAAATGCTCTTTGGAGCCATATACCAAGTCTTGATTGGCAAGGAGTCTGGCCCCAAAGCAGCTGCGTTCATAAATGCCCTTGAAAAAGATTTCGTAGTTGAAAGATTCAGTAGCTACTGACGCCTTCTGTAGAGGAAATATATCAAGGCCGCTATAACAGTCCCAAACCCATAGAATGGGACATTTTTTGTTTCCCTATAATATGTGTAAACGTTGTCGTCAAATGAGCCATAAACTACATATCTCTTGTTCTTTATACTAAAGCTGTCAACAGCAGAAACATATGATCCTGCCTTTGCAGAGCCAATAAACTTCCCATCTCCTTTTAACATGTAGAAGTTTTCATCCATCGACCCAAGGAGCAGTATAATTTCATTTCCCTCCTTGTAGGAATAGATGTCCTTTACCTCCTTTTCTACCTTGTAGGTCCATAGCTCATTTAGAGAATAATCGTAGCTGTTTAGATTTCCCTTCCCATCAGCCAGTACAATCATATTTCCAGTGTCATGGCCTGTTATGAAGTATTCGTCCATGTTCTTCTGGAAAACTTTGTTCCCATCCTTGTCCAGTACATAATAACCCCTTGTAAAAACAAGTATCGATGGGTTTCCCAGATACGTAAAAGGCATTGTGCCCCATATGACCGAGTTACTCTGATTCTTCCACAAGAGATTAAGATTGCTGTCTAGAAGATAAACATAGTTCCCTAAACCGCCTGTTATTATCTCAAGCTTTTTATCGCCATTTAAGTCATAGAAGTTTAGATCCATTATCCTGTTTGAGGTGCTATAGTTTGCGACTTCTTCTAAGTTTTTAAAGATCCTAATAAAACTTGATCCAGTAATAACTTCATTCTTCCCGTCTCCGTCAATATCCACTATCTTTATAGATAAGACGTCTCCAGATTCTGGATAAACTTTTACTATTTCTCCACTGTTAGAGATAAAGTAGATCTTTGAATCGGTAGAGGAGCAAACGGCATCAAGCTTTCCATCGCCATCAATATCCCCTATATCAAGAGTTCTTACTTCCTGTGGCATCCTAGCCTGCCAGACTATAGTGCCAGACACATCAAAGACGGTAACATATCCAGGATTGCCACAGCAGCCTGAGGCGACAACGATTTCATCAATGCCGTCTCCTGTAAAATCGCCATGCATTATATCCCAGACGTTTCCCCCCATATTGTGCGTCCATAGTTTATTGATATACTCTTCTTCTGCATATACTCCTTGGAGCAATAGTCCAGATATAATAAATAAAGCCAGTAATATATTTTTCATTTATCCACCTCACAAGAGGGAAATTATATAGGGGATAGCATATATCGTCCCTATAGTACTCCCTATATTGGAAAAAGCGACAACGAGGATTATCCTTGTAACTCCATTTTTCCACAGGTCAGTAAATCCTTCAATACTATTCAATCCTTCAAAATCCTTTATTTTAGGTTTTCTAAACTTAACCTCAGAAAGCCCTGCAAACCAGCCTGCCGCAATTGTAGGGTTAAGCGATGTAATCGGTGCTGCTATAAAAGCAACTAGTATAGACACTGGGTGTGCAAAGGCAAGTGCTGCGCCAAGTGCAGATAATGTCCCATTCACGACGATCCATATGAAAAAAACTCTTAATGTAAACTCAAAACCTTTAGTGAAAAATCCATAGATGACAATCCCAAAGAAGAGTATGGGGATTAGGTATCCAACGTATTTCCATGAGCTTTTCTTTTGTGGGATTACTTCAAGTTCCTTTATGTCTTTTTTAGCGCTCTTCTTGTTTAGCTCATTCAAGGCTCTTTTTACCCCTTCCATGTGGCCTCTGCCAATAACAGCAACGAACTTCTTTGCATCGCTTTGTAGTATCTTTAACGCCAGGTACCTGTCACGCTCATCAATAAGTGTTTCTTTGACGGAGGGTATCTCTTTTGAAAGCTCATTTAAGAGCTCGTTTATGATGTCTTTGTCCTGAAGCTTTTCAATGATGTCTTCTTCTTCCTCTTCTTCAAAGAATCCCAAAAAGACACCAAACATCAACTTCAGTTTTTCTTTTAGTTTCATTTTATTCCATGCGCGCTTTAATGTCGTCTGGATGTCTCTATCGATAAGGGCAATTTTTATCTTCTCTTTTTCCGCAACGTTAATCGCTTCTACAAACTCAGAACCAGGCTTGACCCCAAACTTATCGCCAAGCCTTTTTTGATAATTAGATAGTAATAAATTTATTAAAAAAAGAAAGATCTTTCCCTGCTTAATTATGTCCAAGATATTTGTATCTTCCCACTTTTTGACATTTTTAAGCGCTTCATATCTACTCTCGCAAAGCTCAACGCCTACAACGTCAGGCTTTTCCTTTTCGATTACGTCCCTTACCTCATCGACACTTTCCTTTGATATGTGTACAGTGCCTATTAGTATGACTTCTTTATTTCCAATCTCAAGCGTTTCTTTAGTCATCTTCTCTTAATAGACACCAAGATTACTCCTTTTAAATATTACTTTGCAGCTCAATGTAAAAATATTTAAATAGAGAAAATAATAATAAAAGTTAGGCTTTCCATATTTTCCATATTTTCCATATTTTTTTCCATATTCTTATATATATGGAAAAAGAATATTGGCTGATTCAAGGGTAAACTGTTGCTTCAAGAAGGTCTCCTATGGACAATAAAGATAACACCTCTCAAAAGGTTAAGAAAAATAAAAAACAAAATACTTTTCTTCCAGATTTATATTTAAATCAGATTTATTCCCTTCCCAATATATCCGTCAATAGAGAAGGGATAATTGTCTATGCAAATGAGGACACTTCAAGGATTCTTGGATATCCAAAAAAAGAGCTTCTGGGGATGGAGGCCACCCAGATATATACTCATCCCTCTGACAGGGAAGTTTTACTAAAGGAGCTATACGGAAAAGGCGCCATTCAAAATTTTACCACCGTTCTAAAAAGAAAAGATGATAGACAAGTCGAATGTACCCTTGAAATGCAAGTTTTTAGAGATAGCGAAGGCAATATCCTAGGCCACACCGGCACAATAAAGGACATAAAACTAGAAAGTGACCTTAGATTGAAGCTAGAAAAGGAGAATAAAAGACTCTTTTCCGTTCTTGATAAATTGCCAGTTTATGTCTGCCTTTATGATGCCAATCGTAACGTTGTATTCGCAAATAAATATTTAAAAAACAGATTTCAAAAAATTGAATCAAAAAAGTGTTACAAGGTATTTTACGATTCTGACAAACCCTGTGAAGACTGCCCAATACTATATGTTTTTGAAAGCAATAAACCCATAATTTATGAAAGAACTCAGAAGGATTGTCTGACATGTGAAATTCATTCATACCCTTTCACGGATGTAGATGGGAATAGATTTGTATTGGAGATTGGAATTGATATAACTGGGCGTAAAAAGGCGGAAGATAATCTAAGGGAGTTAAATGAAACTCTAGAAATATTGAATAAAATATTGAGGCACGACATACTAAATGATCTAACAGTTGCACTAAACTTTTGTGATTTAATTGAAACAAAGGATGTAGAGCTTAAAGAAAGAACTATGAAAGCGATATCAAAAAGTGTCGAGTTAATAGAAAATACTAGAGACCTTGAAAAAGCTTTCAATGGGAAAATAAAGTCAAAAGATGCCAAACTTTACGATGTGAAAAATAAACTAGTAGAACTAACAAAACATTATCCTGGAATTAAAATAAATATGTTGGGCAATTGCAAAATCTTTGTAGACGAATCAATAATGATTGTTTTTGATAATATAATTAGAAATGCAAATATTCATGGCGGGGCAGACCAGATAGACGTGTCTCTAAAAAGAGAGGGAAAGCACTGTGAAGTTTCATTTGGAGATAACGGCACAGGTATAACTAGGGAAGTTAAAGATAGATTGTTTGAAGAAGGTTTTAGCTATGGCCCGAACAAGGGATCTGGACTTGGGCTCTATATAGCTAAGAAGATAATAGAAAAGCACAATGGAGAAATTCAGGTAAAAGATAATAAGCCAAAAGGTGTCGTAATTACTTTAAAATTTAAGAGTGAGGATGTCAATGAAATCTGTTAGAGACAATACAGAACAAATGTCAGAATCTATTGAAGAAATCCATAAACCTGATTTCAATGAACAAAATATAAATTATAGTTCTATAATTGAAGCAGCCCAAGATATGATTTTCATTCATGACCTTGAAGGAAAAGTAACATATGTCAATAAAGCTAGTAGTATTCAAAGTGGATATTCTGAAGAAGAGCTTTTGAATATGAACGTTGCCCAAAATGTACCGCCAGAGTACTATCCAATTATGGAAGAACTCCAGATTAAGAGAATGCAGGGTAGTCGAGAGGTATTCACATACGAAATGGAATACTTGAAAAAAAATGGGGAAAGAATACCTGTAATGGTCAGTTCCTCACCATTGTATAAGGGGGATAAACTAAAGGGCGTTATCCATATCGTTAGAAACATTTCTGATTTAAAAAAAGCAGAGATGGTATTGACTCTACAGATAGAACTTGCCTCGAAACTCTGCCAGACAAACAAAATGAGTCATGCGCTTGAAGCGGCTTTGAATACTGCATTGAAAATTGGGGATGTCGATTGTGGCGGCATATATATTATAGATGAAAAAACTTCTGAGTTTAGGCTTGAATATTTTAAAAATATCTCAGATGAAACACTTGATTTTTTCAAATCAATCAGCCAGAAAAATAAATTTATCTCCGGGCCACTATTTGTGAGTGGAAATGAATCTACAAATGGAATTCCGGCCGAAATTTTAGAAAAGTTAAGGAACAAAGAAAAATTGAAATTTTTCACCATAATACCATTTTTCCACATGGGCAAACCTCTTGGTAGCCTTAATATTGGAAGCCATGAAAAAGACGATATACCTGAATTATCAAAGAAAATACTTCTTGCCTTATCTCAAGAGATGGGTGGAACAATTTCAAGGATACGATTTGAGGAATCAATGCTGGAGAGTGAAAAAAAGTATAGGCAGATAGTTGAATCAGCAAATAGTATTATCTTTAAATTTGATAAAGACGGTAAAATTCTCTCAATGAATGAGTACGGGATGTCTTTTTTTGGTTATAAGCGAGAAGAGATCATAGGGAAAACGGTTTACGAGACAATCACGCCTGAATATGAGTCAACAGGACGCGATCTTAGAACTCTAGCATACGACATACACAGAGATGAGGAAAAATACAAGATTAATATAAATGAAAATATAAAAAAGAATGGAGAGAGGGCCTGGGTATACTGGGCGAATAAACCAATAAGAGATAAAGATGGAAATTTAATCGCTGTTCTAGCCGTTGGAAACGATATTACTGAGCAGACAAAACTCCAGGAAGAAATTAAATATTCAGAATTAAAATTTAAAACTCTTTTTGAAAAAGCATATGAGCCGATATTTATTTTGGATCAAGACCTATTCATTCGAGACACTAATCTTTCAAGTGTTGGGCTTTTCCATTACTCTAAAGAGAAGCTTTTAGGGATGAGTCTTTATGAGTTGATAGCTCCCCTAGAATCAAAGAGGCTGCAACACGTTTTAAGAAAAGAATTTGATAATTCTAGTATTTTCATGGAGACAAACTTTATTAAAAAAAGTGGGAGTATCTTTCCAGCCGAAATTAGCTTAACGGCCCTGGATATACGAGGAGAAAAATCAATAATCTGCACAGTTAGAGATGTTACTGAGCAGAAGAGAAC